>CAZSYS010000007.1:0-32635 GCA_964611365.1 uncultured Planctomycetales bacterium | reverse complement strand
GCCTGAACCCCTACCACGCGTTCAAATCCGACGGCGAACTGGTGGCCTGCTACATCAATCGCGGCTGGCGGGAGAACGGCGTGGCCAGCATCGTGGTGCTCAAACGCATTCCCGGCGACCGGTATATCCTCTGCGCCTTTCTGGTGGACCTCTGGTGCATCGGCCTGAAGGATGCCTGGGGACGCATCGATGTGACCCCGGGGGAGCTGGAGGAGCGGCTGAGCAGCCAGACGGAGGTGGTCCGGGTCGAGCCGGAGCTGGTGCGCCGCCTCGTGGCCGGCGGCATCCGCTTCGCCCGGCAGAACTCCTTCCGCCTGCCCCGCCGCTATGAGCGCTGGGTGGAGATCCTCGGCGGCGTGGGCGATCCCGCTCAAGCCGACCTCAGCGACTTCGGCACCGAAGACGGCAAGCTGCGCTACGTGGGCCCGATCGAGCATCTGCGCAGCCGGCTGCTGGTTTCGCCCGAGCAGTTTCTGTCCAGGCCCGATGTCGAGTTCATCACCGACGTCGATTCTCAACCGGATCTGATCCCGTTCGAACCGGAGGAAGAGACGCCGCCCGGGTCCGTCCCCGTCGACGCCCTGGAGCCGCAGAGCCCGCCGGCGGAGTTATCTGCCGACGCAGCCGGGACGGTGACAAGAGAACAGTGGGAAACCTTACGCCGCACGACGCTGGCCCATATCCGCCGCTGGTGCTTCGCCAGCGGGATCCAGCCAAGCCCCATGCTCGAGAGGGCGATCGATATCTACGGGAGGCTGTTTTACCTGCACGCCGCGTACGGCACCGACGACTCGCAGGAACTGGGTTTCCTTGCCCAAGCCACCCGGAATCTGAGCCCCAGGGACAAGGCCGATTTCGTGGAGGCCATGAACCAGATCCGCGGCTTCCTGGACGGCGGCTCCCCGTCCTGATGACCCGGCGGCCGATGTCTTTCCCGCACCACCGCCCGCCGGCAGGGCCGGTCATCGCGCCGATCCGGCCTTCAGACTCCCGCGCTGCCGCACCGCCCAGGCGCGCAGCTCCTCCGGCAGCCCCGGCGTCTCCAGCGCCCGCCCGTACCACCGCGCCGCCTCCACCGGACGCCCAAGGCGCCGGCAGAGTTCGCCCAGCAGATACCGCGCCGGACCGAGGTTCGCCCCGGTGATCTGCCCGGACAGCAGGGCGCTCTCGAACCGTGCGGCGGCCTCGGCCTGCTGGCCGCGCTCCAGCACGATCGAGCCCCGCATGCGCTCGATGCCCTCTTTCAGCCCCGCCGGCCAGAGCTCCAGCCCCGCCAGGCGGTCGAGCATCGGGGCGGCCTGGAGGTTCTCGCCGTGACGGCGCAGAATCAGTGCCAGGGCCAGCTCGACAAAGGGACGCTGGTAGCGGTTGAACGACCCGCGGTCGACCGCCTCGGCGATTCGTGCGGCCAGCCGCATCTCCACGTCTACCTGATTCCCGCCGGGCTCCAGATCCGGCCGCCACCGCTCGACGAAGGCCAGCACCTTCGCCAGCCGCGGCTCCGGCGGCAGCACGGCGCCCTCGTCCCGCGCAATCCACGAGGCCCGCAGGTGCAGCCACGCCAGGGCCTCGTCGGACTTCTGCCGCCACTGGTAGCACAGAATCGCCAGCCGGTAGCGGTCGGCGGCGTCCAGCTCGCGCGGATCGCTGTCCGGCGTGAAACCGGCCGGCACGTGGGCCCGCAACTCCCGCCGGATCCGCTCGCGGACGTCGGCCGGCAGTGGCACCGCCGGATCGAAATCCGCCGGATACCCGCTGTAGCCGCAGGCCGGGCAGGTCGAGATGCGGTAATACTCCGGCTGGGCTCCCAGAGCCCGTGCGAACAGGTCGTAGTCGATGCCCTCGCGGGTGTTGGTCTGCGTACTGACCACCGTCTCGAAGACCTGCCCGCAGACCGGACAGACCAGCTCGCCCCGGCCGATCAGCGAAAGCGGGTGCTCGCCGGCTCCGGCCACCCCCGCGATCGCGATCACCGCCAGCCACACCGCCGCGGGCTTCACGGAAGCCCTCCGTACAGCTCGTCGCACATCAGCACCAGCGCCGCGGCCGTGCGGGCGTGGTCGGTGATGTTCGTGCAGCCGGCGGCGTAGCACAGCCTGCACTTGCGGTCCAGGCCGGCCGGGGCCAGCCGGTCGCGGCTGTCGTAGAACTCGTACAGGCAGCCGGTGCGCTCGTCCCCGCGCGCCGCCGCCTCCACCGTCGTCCGCCGCAGCACTTCAGCCTCCCGCCGGCGCCCGTAACGGTCCAGCCCCCGGGCGATCCACCAGTTGACGTGCGGCCAGGCCGGCCCGCGCCACATGTCCGTGCAGAAGGCCGGATGATCCGCCGCCACCGACGGCACCGGCAGCGCCAGGCCGAACCGCCGGGGATCCTTCAGCAGCCGCACCAGCCGGGTGGCCCGCGACCGGGAGCAGATGCCCGCCGCCAGCGGCGCAAAAGCCGCACACGTCGGCCGCGCGTCCAGCGAGCCGTCGGCCCGCAGGTCTCCGTAACACCCGCCGGACTCGTCCCACAACCGCCGTTCAACCTCCCGGGCCAGCCGCCGCCGCCGGCCGAGCCAGTCGGCGGCGTCTTTGGCTTCACCTGCCTGCCCGGCCAGCACGGCCGCATGCTCAAACTCGATGCACAACAGGCCCGCCAGGTCCACAGCCCCGAACTCCGCCCCGGCATCGAAACGCGGACTGTTGTCCATGACCTCGTCGCCGTGCAGCCAGCGGTACAGCCCGGTCCGGTTGAAGGACCGGGCGGCGGTGCTGCACAAAAGGTACTTTCGCAGCCGGGGGTAGACCTCGGCCGCGAAATCGGCGTTCTCCGGACCGCACAGCAGCCCGGCGGCCCACGCCAGGCAGGGGGCGTGGCCGATCTCCGGGCATCCGCCGTCCGGCCGCAGATACAGCGGAGTCCGCCCGTCCTCGTCCTGGCTCTCCAGGGCCGACTGCAGCGAGGCCCGCGCCGCCTCCGGAAAGACTTTTCGCATCGCCACGGCCGCAAACGCGGCGTCGGCGGTCCACATCCAGCGGTAAGGCCAGCGGTTCGGGGCCGCCCAGGTCCGGCGGATGCGGCCCTCGGCGCTGCACAGGCTCGTGCGCAGGACCCACACGGCCTTGCGGTACATGGCCGACAGCTCGGCCGGCAGCGCCGCCGGCACGGCCAGCGATGCCAGCCGCTCGACCCGTTCGTCCACGATCCGTCCGAGGTCGGCCTGCAGGGCCTTCTCGGCGCGGATGTAGGCCATCGACTCGTCCATCGTGTCGTGGCACACCGCAAACCGCCTTCGCTCGCCGTCCTCGCGAACGACCACCGCCACCACCCCCTGAGGCGCGCGGTGACGATGACGGCCCGGCGGCAGAGGACTGCCCGGCGTCGGTCCGCCCACCGACCAGAACGGCATGAGCCCGCCAAACGCCTCGCCGGCGATGATGTCCTGTTCGAGCGGAACCCAGGCGATCCGCCCCCGGCGACCCTCGGGATCGCGCACCTCGACCGCGATCACGTCGCCGGCGACACAGGTGAAGACCGGCTCGTAGCGCGGATAACGCCGGGCCGCGTCCTCCCCCAGGATCGCCTGACACCAGATTTCCACCGGCGGGTCGAAGAACAGCCGCAGCCCGATGCGGTCCGCCAGCGTGTGACCGACCATCGGCGAGGCGGCACTGGTCCAGCCGTCCAACCCGCTGAACGCAAAGACCTGCCCGCCGCCCCAGACCGCCGGAAGACCCTGCATGGCTTCACTCCTGCCCGCGCGGACCCCCCTCAGACCCGCGTCGAGCCACGTGCGACCGGAGCCGCCGAACCACCTCGGCGTTGGCCGGAGGCATGGTCAACCTGTCCAGCTCATCCAACGGCACCCAGCGGACCGCCTGGACCGCCTCGGCCCGCGGTTCGGCCCGCCCGGCCGCCGGCCTGCAAAGCACCAGATGCAGCGTCACTTTACCGGCAGGCGTCTCGGCGTCCAGTTCGCCCAGGCCACCGCAGGCCTGGACCTCGAGACCGGTCTCCTCCAGCGTCTCCCGCTCGGCAGCCCGCCAAGGGTGCTCCCCGGGCTGGATACGCCCACCAGGGAATTCCCAGGCCCCGGCGAATACCCGTCCGGCGGACCTCAGGCCAACCAGCCATCGGCCATCCTGTTCGATCAGAGCCAAGGCCACAGACACCCTAACAGATTCCATGAACGATCTCTTGCCTCAGAACTGTAAGGATCTTACGCGATGGACGGCGAAACCGCGATCCGGCCCCTGCGAAGTCACCACAAAAAACTGTGATCCGACACCCCGAACAGGTGCATCGATGCTGCCAGTTGTTGGGCAATATTGCCCACACGAACATAAAAAAAACCTCCGGAATCCGTTAGCGGGGCAAGTCCAATAGTCTCGGACACTTGTGTGATTCATTTGGTTTCTGAAAGTACAGAAAATACGTAAGTATTTATAATATATGATATTACAGTTTTCATGTTTCCGGCCACTTTCGCCGATGGATTCATTGACAGAGGAGCCTGCGGCGCGTTATACCCTACTGCGGAGGGCGACGCGGGCGAGGCGAAGCCTGACATGGATTGAGGAGCCTGAGAACACCAGAGGCTCAGTCGCAGTGAGGCGGGCCTCTTCAAGGAAATCACCCCCAGCATTCGGCTGTCTTAGCCGTGGCGCACTTCCGGGACGAACGTTGTTCGGCCCGGAAGTTTTTTTTGCGACTCCCTAACAGACGCGGCGAGCAAACAGACGCGGCGAGCTAACAGACGCGGCGAGGCGCGTTGGCGCAGCCAGGTCGCAAGGCGGCGCAGGGGCCGGGAGGTCTGAAGCGGCGCGCCGGTCTGCGCGTCGCTCTGTGAAATCGTGCCTGCCGGCGCGGCCTGAACGCCGGAGATCTCCGGACGCCGGCGATGCCGGATCGCGCCGCCATCGCGCCGGCCCTTGACGGCAGTTGGGCAATCTCTTCTGCTATGCGCGTGTCGTCTGAGCCGTGCCTGCACCCCGAGGTCAATCCCCCCGATGAACGTTCCACTGCTTGACCTGGCCGCACAGTACCACAGCGTCGAATCCGAGCTTCGGGCCGCCATCGAGCGGGTCCTGGCGTCCCGGATCTACATTCTCGGACCTGAGGCCGAGGCCCTGGAGCGCGAGCTGGCCGCCCTGTGCGGGGCGCGGTTCGGCGTCGGCGTCAGCAACGGCTCGGATGCGATCCTGACCTCGCTGATGGCCCTGGGCGTGGGCCCCGGCGACGAGGTCATCGTGCCGACGTTCACCTTCTTCGCCACCGCCGGTTGCGTGGCCCGGGCGGGGGCCCGCCCGGTGTTCGTGGACATTCTGCCCGGGACCTTCAACATCGACCCGGACGCGGCGGCCGCCGCAGTGACCCCGCGTACCAAAGCCATCATTCCCGTTCACCTCTACGGCCAGTGTGCCGACATGCCGAGAATCAAGGCGATCGCCGACCGTCACGGCCTGGCGGTGGTGGAGGACGCGTGCCAGGCGGTGGGAGCGACCTTCGACGGGCGCGGGCTGGCTCACTGGGGACATTGTGCGACGCTGTCCTTCTATCCCACCAAGAACCTCTCGGCCATCGGCGAGGCCGGCATGGTGCTGACCAACGACGAGCAGCTGGCCGAGAGGCTGCGGTGCATCCGCAATCACGGCCAGGGGAAGCAGTACGAGCACCACCTGGTCGGGGGCAACTTCCGGATCGCCGCGATCCAGGCGGCGGCTCTGCGGGCCAAGCTTCCGAAGCTGACGGAGTGGAACGCCGCCCGGCGCCGCCACGCCGCCTGTTACGACCGGGCCCTGGCCGGCTCGAAGGTCACACCGCCGGCGGTGGATCCGCGGTGCGTTCACGTCTATCACCAGTACACCATCCGCTGCGACCGCCGGGACGCGCTGCGGGCCCGGCTGAGTGAGGCCGGGATCGGTTCGGGCATCTATTACCCGCTGCCGCTGCACCTGCAGCCGTGTTTCGCGCACCTCGGCGGCCGGCCGGGCATGTGCCCGGTGGCCGAAGAGGCCTGCCGGCAGGTGCTTTCGCTGCCGGTCTGCCCGGAACTCTCGGCCGCCCAGCTGGATTACGTCTGCCGGACGATTCTTGAGTTTGTCGGTTCGTGAGACTTCGGCCGGCGGACATCGGCGCAACGCGGTGCCCGGGCCGGACCGGCGGTGATTGCGCCTGCGCAGAACGCCCGCATCCGGCCCGCGGTGTACATCCGGCGGCTCAGCGGCTGCCCAGCAGCTTTTCCAGCCGGTCCAGGCCCTCGCGGATGGTTTCCATGCTCGTGGCGAACGAGAGCCGGACGTTGTCGTCGCAGCCGAAGGCGCTGCCGGGCACCACGGCCACGTGGGCCTCCTCCAGGACCCTGGCGGCGAAGGCCAGCGATCCGGAGACGCCCAGATTCCGGGCGGCCTCGGCGATGTTGGGGAAGGCGTAGAAGGCTCCCGTGGGCGGCACACACTGCACGCCCCGGATGGCGTTGAGCCGCCGGTGCATGTACTCGGCGCGGCGCTCGAACTCGCGCCGCATGGTCTCGACCGCGTCCTGCGGACCGTTGAGGGCCTCGACGAGGGCGTGCATGCCGAAGGTCGTGGTGCCGCTGGTGGTCTGGCTCTGCAGCTTGGCCATCTGCCGGATGACCTCCTCGGGACCGGCGACGTAACCGATCCGCCAGCCGGTCATGGAATAGGTCTTGGACCCGGCGTTGAACGTCAGCGTCTGTTCACAGGCCCGGGGACCGGCGGCGGCGAAGCTCATGAACCGCTGGTTGCCGTAGATCAGGCGGTCGTACATCTCATCGCTGAAGACCAGGATATCCCGGCCGGCCACCACCTCGGCGATCGCCCGGACCTCCTCGGGGGTATAGGTGAAACCGCCGGGATTGCTGGGCGAATTGAAGATCAGCACCCGGGTCCGGGGCGTGATCGCCGCGGCGATCTCGGCGGCGGTCAGCTTGAAGCTGTTGGATTCCCGGCCCTGGACGATCACCGGCACGGCGCCGGCGAGCTTGATCTGCTCGGGGTAGCTGACCCAGTAGGGCGCCGGCAGGATGGCCTCGTCGCCCTCGTCCAGCACGGCCATGGTCGCCAGGAACAGCGCCTCCTTTCCGCCCACGCCGATCAGCACCTGGGAAGGCTTGTAGTCCAGGCCGTTCTCGCGTTTGAACTTGCCGCAGATCGCCTCGCGGGCCGCCAGGATGCCGCAGGACGGGGTGGCGTACTTGGTATAGCCGGCGTCCAGGGCCTTCTTGCAGGCCTCGCGAACATTCTCGGGGGTGTTGAAGTCCGGCTCGCCGGCTCCGAAGCTGACCACGTTGACGCCCTGGGCCCTCATCGCCGCGGCCTTGGCCCCGACCGCCAGGGTGGCGGATTCCTCCAGCTGCAGCACTCTTCGGGACAACCTGATGTTCATCGCCTGCCTCGCTTGCGTGATCGTGCTTTACCCGGGTGCCTTTTCGAAGGGCACCTTCTCCGGTCCCCGCCCGGTCTCGCCCGGCAGGGAACCGGGGCGGCGGTCAGCCCGTGCCGCAGAGCCGGGCCGCCGACCCTCGAGTCGGCGGGAATTCTACGTGCAGGCCGGCGCCCGGGGCAAACCGCGGCCCCGGGGCCCGCGAGCCCGCGGCGGACGCGTGACTTGCGGCCGGTGGAACCGAGAACTATACTTCCGGCACGCGCGCGTATGGACCGCCCCGCCGATCGATCCAGGCGGACAGCCCCGGGCTCCGCCGGGGTTCCCGGCCGGCGGCGGTCGAACACGGGCGGGCCCGACGGGAGTTTCGATGCCGCTGTACGAGTTTGAATGCCTCAAGTGCCGCCACCGCTTCGAGCATCTGGCCAGGTCCGCGGATGACACCGCGACCCCGGCATGCCCCGGGTGCGGCGGGCGGAAGGTCGAGCGTCTGCCCAGCGTGTTCGCCGCGCGCCAGGGGCAGGCCACGGCGGGCGAGCCGCCTCCGCGCTGCGAGGGCTGCAGCCAGGGCACGGGCGGAGCCTGTCCTTTCAGCCGGTAGGCCCGGCGGTCCGATGACCCCTGAACCGCAAGCCTTTCAGGCGGCAGGCGCGCGGGCGCCGTCCGGGGTGGCACGATGAAAGCTTCCAGGAACGCTACGGTGACATCGGACAAGGCCTTGCGGCTGGCCTCGGCGGGCATACTGGCCTGGGCGGTCCCGGGGGCCGGCTACCTGTTTCTCGGCGAGCGGATTCGCGGGGTCATCGTGCTGGCGGTCATCGCCGCGACCTTCTGGGCGGGCATCGCGATCGGCGGCATCAAGAACACGGTGAATCCCGGCGAGCGCACGCTCTGGTTCCTGGGGCAGGTCTGTGCCGGGTCGCACGCCCTGGCGGCCCTGGGGCTCAGCCGCCTGGTGGAGGATCCCGAATCCAGCGGCCTGCCTCCCTCGGCGGTGATCGCCTACGGGCGGGCGGAGGAGGTCTCGATCATCTACACCGCCATCGCCGGGATGCTCAACCTCCTGGTGATCTTCGACGTCCTGGCCCGGGCGGATCAGCCGCCGGCGGCGGTGGCCGCGTCGGGCACCGGCACAAAGGGGGGGACATGGGCGCGTTCATGGTGACCCCGGTCTCCCTGACCGGCTGGCAGCAGATGCTCCTGCTTCTGCCGCTGTGCCTGTCGGTCAGCATCGTCTACAAGACCACCAAGTGCGCCGAACCGCGCCAGATCCCGCTGGCCACCCTGGCCAGCTGGCTGACGATCGTGGTCGGCATGTACGCCGTCGGCGCCGCCCTTCTGGTGCTGTATCACCTGGCTTCCTGAGCCCCGGGTCCGAACAGGGTCCGCATCGCCGCGGCGATATCCGCGGCGCGCATCAGCGTTTCACCGATCAGCACCGCCCGGGCCCCGGCCGACGCCAGACGCCGCACGTCGTCGCGTGTCCGGATACCGCTCTCGGCGACGACCGGCGTGCCCGGCGGAACCAGCGGGGCCAGGGCCTCGGTGGTCGCCAGGTCGGTGCGCTGGACCTTGAGGTCGCGGTTGTTGATCCCCAGCAGGCTGCGGGTGTTGCCGCCCAGCGGCACGCGCTCCAGCAGCCCGGTCAGCGTCTGCCGCTCGTGCACCTCGATCAGCGTGGTCATGCCCAGCGACGCGGCCAGGTCGCGCAGATCGCCGACCTGCGCGGGCGGAAGAACCTCGCCGATCAGTAGGACCGCGTCGGCCCCCGCCGCCCGGGCCTGGTAGACCTGCCAGGCGTCGATGATGAAGTCCTTGCGCAGCACCGGCAGGGGCACGGCGGCGCGGACCTGCCCGATGTACTCCAGCCGGCCGTCGAAGTAGGTCACGTCGGTCAGCACGCTCAGGCAGGCGGCTCCGCCGGCGTGGTACGCGCGGGCGATGGCCGGCGGATCGAACTCCGCCCGGATGATGCCGGCCGAAGGCGACTTGCGCTTGATCTCGGCGATGACGTGCACTTCCCCCGGCGGCGGCCCGGCCAGGGCGGCGTAGAAGTCCCGCGGCGGCGGCATATCGGCGGCCTGCGCCCGGATCTCGGCCAGCGGATGGCGGGCCGTGGCCGCCTGCAGCTCCTGCCGCTTGGTTTCGATGATGCGGTCCAATATAGTGCCCACGGACGTCCCCGTATTCGGCTGCGGCATGCGGTCGTCCCGCCGGCACCGTCCCGGCGGTCGACCTGCGGATCCCGGCGGGCCGGCTCAGCCGTACCCGGCCGGGCCATTGTACGGCAGTCCGGTCGATTCGGCAGCGGGGGCTTTGTCCCGTTCACCCGGCGGCAAACGCCGCTGCCGCCCCGGATCGACTCGCGCGAGCGGCCCGATGCACGATATCGCCTGGCTCCTCGACCGGACGCACGACCTGTTGATGCTCGGCGGCGGAGCGGTCATCGTGGCGGCCTTCCTGGCCTGGCGGCGCACCGGCGGCGACCCGCTGCGCGGCGCCCCCATCCGGGCCTGCCGGCTGAACCCGGTGCGCCTCTGGCTGTGTCTGTGCGCCTACCTGCTGATTCTGCTGACCGCCGCGGGCCTTGCCGCCGCGGTCCTGCCGGTGCCCGACGGCGACGCCGGGGGCCAGGCCGCCGCGTCGGTTCTGGCCTCGAACCTGACGCAGATCCTGGCGATCGGCGTCTTCCTCCTGATCGGGCGGCAGGGGTTCAGGGCCGGCCTGCGCGGCCTGGGGCTGGAGCGGCTGCCGTGGAATCGGGTGCTGGTGCTGGGCGGAGCCGGCTGGCTGGCGGCCACCGGCCTGTGCGGCGTGGTCCTGCTGGTGACCGAGCAGGTCATCCGCTGGCTGCAGTACTCGCCGCCCCGGCACGCGGTGCTGACCACGCTGGGCGACGCCTCCGCCGCGGGCTGGGTCCGCCTGGCGGCCGTCGGTGGAGCGGCCGTGCTGGCGCCGGTCGGCGAGGAGATCTTCTACCGCGGCATTCTCCAGACCGGCCTGCGGAAGCTCTGCCCGCGGACCGGCCGCACGCTCCTGCACCGCTGGTTCGCGGTGGTCGTCGCGTCGGCGGTGTTCGCGATGATGCACCGCGGCACCCCGCATCACGTGCCGGCGCTGTTCGTGCTGTCGATCCTGCTGGGCGGGCTGTACGAGCGGACCGGTTCGCTCGGCGTGCCCATCCTGGTACACATGCTGTTCAATATCCGGACCCTGGCCTGGTACGCCCTGCTGGAGCCGTGGTCGGCCTGGCAGGCGCTGGTGCGGGTCTTCGCCTGAGCCCCGCGGCCGCCCTTCATCGCTCTTGAGGTCCGCTTTCGACAGAGGCTTATATCGTACGTTCATGACAACCGGATCGCGCCGCCGCCCCGGCACGACGCCCGGTGTGCAACTCCAGAGGGAAGGAGCACCCATGCCCCCCCGACACCCCCGGTTCAGCCTGGTAATCCCGGTTCTGACGCTTGCACTGGCCGCGGTGCCGGCCTGCGGCTCGATGGTCTGGTTCGACGAGACCAACGCGGCCAACGGCGGATGGACGGCGTTTGCCGACCTGGTCGCCGGCTACCGCGCTTTCCTCGACCGGCCGGAGGCGGTCATCACCTTTGATGACCTGGCGACCGGCCAGCGTCTGGGGCAGCAGTACCTCGACAGCCACGGCGTGGAGTTCCTCAACACCGCCGTGGGCCGCCATGCCGCATATTCGAGGATTCAGCCGGAGGGCGGAGCCATCGTCGAACACGTCACCGGCTACGACGGGTCCTACATGCCGCACGGCAACCCGATGGTCGTCAAGTTCGACAATCACATCCAGGCCACGCCGTTCACCATCGTCTTCGACGACCCGGTCTCGGCGGTCGGGGCGTTCGTCGGCATGGGCGTGCAGGGAACGGTGCATACGCTGACGGTTTCGGCCTACGCCGCCGACAACGCCATGCTGACCAGCCGGGTGATCCATTCGTGGCTCTGGGAGGACTCGGACCGCTGGCAGAACTACGAGACTTTCTTCGCCCTGCGGGCCCCGGAGGCCCTGATCAGCCGCGTGGAGATCCTGAACAACTCCACGGTGGACTTCGCCAACGGCCTGCTGCTGGACAACCTGGCCTGGGAGCGGGCTGCCGGCCCGCTGGGGGTGCCCGAGCCGGCCGCCTGGCTGTTCATGCTCGGGGGGTTCGCCTTCCGCGGCTTCAACCGCTGGCCGACGCGGCGACCGGCCTGGTGAGCCCCGGCGACCGGGGGCCATGGGCGACCCCGGACGCGCCAGGCCCGGGCGACGTCAGAACATCGCCCCGTGCCAGAACTCCACCTGCCCGGAATCCGGCACCAGCGGCTGTCCGTCGTCTTTGACGCCGTGCGGGCCCAGCAGCAGCGCGGGTGCCGAACGGGCCCGCTGCTGGAACCCCAGCTCCCAGAAGACGGGCCGCATCGCCAGGCTGCCGCCGGTGGTCACCACCCACGAGGCCCCGAGCACCTCGGCGTGACGCAACGCTGCGCACAGGAGGGCCCGGGCCACGTCCGGCCGACCCGAGATCGCCAGCAGTTCCTCCACGAACACCCGCCCGCCGGCGTCGGAGGGATCGTGAAAGAGAAAGACCCCCCCGACGGGGCGATACTCGTCGTCGCGCAGGACGATCGTCCGGATGTGCTCCCTGGCCGGGTGGCGGGCATAACGCCACTCCAGGTAGACCGGCGAACGGTCGATCCGCCAGCAGGGCGTGCCGGACGATCCGGCCGAGGAGGCGCCGAAATGCGACTCCGTCGGGCTTTGCCCGGCCTCGGCGGCCTCGTCACAGAAGGTGCCGACGCGCAGCGACAGCTGCGGAAGCGTGGTTTCCAGCCAGCAGCCGCGCGGCAGGGGCACCGAGGGCGGACGGTCGAGCCGGCGATAAAGGCGGGTCAGCAGCCCCAGCAGCACCCGCCCGTGCAGCCCGCCCAGCAGGCGACGCTCCAGCGGCCCGCGGGCCCCGTGACAGCTGCGGATCTGCTGAGCCAGGGCCGTGGGAGCCCGCCACATCTCGCGCGTCCACCCCACCGGGGTACAGTCGTAGCGGGCGAAAACCGCGGCGGTCTTCTCGTTGGCCGTGGTGGCCATCGGGACGCAGTCGCCGGCAGCGGCGAACAGCGCCTGGGCGAGTTCCAGCCCGGCGAAAGCCCCTCCGCGAACCAGGGCCGCAGGCTCGACCGCGTAGTCGGCCCCGATCACGCCGGTGGCGGCCTGAGCCCCCCAGCGAATCGGCACGTACACCGCACCAAGGTGCCCGACGATCTGCTCGCCGCAGGCCAGCACCCAGCCGGCCGGCCGGCCGCGACGGAACGGGTTCTGCCAGTACTGCCAGTGCCAGCGGCGCAGCCAGCGGTCTGCGTCGGCGGTCACATCCGGCAGGCAGGATCGCAGCAGCCGGTGAATCGCCGGTGCGGCCGCGGGCTCGACCGGCCGCAGCCCGGCACGGCCGGGGGCCGGCGAGTCACCCGCAACGGTCGCATCGGTCGGCCGGTCGTCGGGCGAACCGCTCAAGGTCATCGCCTGGAAGCTCCGTCCTCGCACCGCGCACGGCCGACGGCGGGCCGCGACTCGCCGTGTCGGGCATGCGGGAAACCGATCAGCCGGCCGGGTTCTCGATGGCCTGCCGGGCGACGTCCAGGCAGACTGAAGCCTCCCAGCCGTCCATCAGTCCGTGGTCGTAGCTCAACACCAGCGTCGCCATCCGCACCGCCTGCACGTGCCCGTCCTGCAACACGGGTTCCTCACGCAGCGACCCGCAGGACAGGATGGCCGACTGGAACGCGTTCTGCAGCCCGACGTGCCACCGCACGGAGCGGTCGGCCAGCACGGAGACGGTCATGCAGGCCCCGAGCTGGTCCGCCCCGGCCAGCTCGCCGCGAAAGACCGCCATGCTCAGCCGCGCCACCTCGTCGGCCACCTCGTCGAGGCAGCGGCGGTCGACGCCGCGGACCACCGGCGCGAACAGCCGCCCCTCGGCGCTGCGGGCGGTGAACGCGATGTCCACCGCCTGATAGCGGAACACCCGCCGCCCGAGGCGGAACGAGGCCAGGCGGGGCTCGGCCGCGACCGCGGCGGCCGCGGCACGGATCAACGCCTCCGGCAGGCCGGTCACCCGCCCGGACTGTCGGCGGGCCTCCATCCAGGCCACGACCCGATCCATGCGGGCGTCCATCGCCAGTTGCGTGGTCGTCAGGCGGGCCTGCGTCGCGGCCAGCTGCCTGGCGACCGACCAGGCGTGCTCGTCCAGCGGCGGCTGTTCGGCCACCAGCGGTGCCAGCGGGGACGGCGGGGCTTCCTGCTCCGCGCCGGGCGGGGGCTTCGGGGCGCTGAGCCCTGCCTCCGCCGGGGCGGCCAGAAACCGCTCAACGTCCTCGCGGCGGATCCTGTCTCCGGAGGCCGGAACCCTGGCCAGATCGATGCCATGTTCGCGGGCCAGCTGAATGGCGCCGAGCGTTGCCCGGGGGGCATCGGCGGCGGGCCCGCGGCCCGGCGGGGCGGCAGCGGACGCCCGCAGGAAGGCGGCGACCGCCTCGCCGGACGGTCCGATGTGGCCCAGCAGGTCACCGACACCCAGGAGCTGTCCCTCGACGGCCGCGGGTACGAACACGCCCTCGGCCGGGGCAGGGATTTCCTCGACGGACTTGCTGGTCTCGACCTCGCAGATCACCTGGCCGGTCCGGACGCGGGCTCCGGCCTGCACCCGCCAGCCGACCAGGCGGACCTCGTCGTCGTTGACGTTCACCTGGGGCACGTGCACGGGCTGAACGTTGTCGTCGGGTGAGGTCAATTCGTGCTCCTCAGGCGCGTCCGGCGGCTCAGGCCTGCACGCCCCTGGCGGACAACGCCTCGAGAATCGCACTGACGCTGCCGAGCGAGGCCACCTCGGCATTGTCGAAGCGCACGCCGAAGGTCCGCTCCACTTCCAGGATCAGCGACAGGTGCGTCACCGAGGTCCAGGCCGGGAGATCCGCGGCGGCGGTGGTCGCGTCGATCCGTGCCGCCGAGGCCGCATCGAGCTTCAATGCCCGGGCGAAACAGGTACGCAGCCGGTCGATCATGGCCGTTGACGCTCCGTACCCGGGGCCGCGCCGCCGATCCGCCCATCCGCGGCCGTGCGCCCCGGCCCCGCCAATATACCGCCGGCGGGCGTCGGCTTCACCCCGGGATCAGGCTGCCCGGCGCGGGCGGCCGTCTCCCCCGGGGCCTGGCCGCCGGCCGCGGTTTATCTTCACCCCGTGATCGGGTTAGCATGGAGCCATGCCGGGCAGCGTTCTGCTGATCGACAACGATCCGGTCGTCCAGCGACAGACCGAGGCGGCCTGCGCCCGGATCGACGCCCGTCTGACCATCGTCCACCGGCTTGACGAGGCCCACCGGGCCATCGAGGTCCAGGCTCCGGATGTCGTCCTGCTGGACGTCGGCAGCACGGGCCTGGGCGGCTTCGCGTTCTTCGAGCAGCTCCGCCAGCAGGCCCCCCGCCTGTGCGCCATCCTGATCGCCGAGCGGGCCAGCTGCGAGCAGGCCATCGAAGCCATGAAACGCGGGGCCATCGACTACCTCATCAAGCCGCTGGACGAGGCCTCGCTGATCAGCCACCTGACCAACGCCCTGCGCATCAGCCGGGACATGACCGTTCCCCCGGTCTACGAGAGCGAGCCCGTCGATGCTCCCGTGGAGCGGATCATCGGCCAGTCGCCGGCCATGCAGGAGGTCTTCAAGCTGATCGGGCTGATCGCCCCGCGCGACGTCAACGTCCTGATCCACGGCGAGAGCGGCACCGGCAAGGAGCTGGTCGCCCGGGCCCTCTACCACCACAGCGCCCGCAAGGGCCGGCCGTTCCTGGCGGTCAACTGCGCCGCCATTCCCGAGACGCTGCTGGAAAGCGAACTGTTCGGGCACGAGAAGGGGGCCTTCACCGGCGCCGACGTTCGGCGGATCGGCAAGTTCGAGCAGTGCAACGGCGGAACGCTGCTGCTGGACGAGATCGGCGACATGCCGCCGGCCACCCAAGCCAAGCTGCTGCGGGTGCTCCAGGACGGGTCGTTCCAGCGGCTCGGTTCGGCCGAAACCGTGCACTGCGACGTGCGGATCCTCGCGGCCACCAACCAGCCGCTGGAGCGGCTGATCGCCGAGCGGCGTTTCCGGGAGGATCTGTACTACCGTCTCAAGGTGGCGGCGATTGCCCTGCCTCCGCTGCGCGACCGGGAGGTTGACGTGGTGCTCCTGGCCCACTACTTCGTCCGGCGCCTCAACCCCCAGATGGGCACCAGCATCCAGCAGTTCGCCCCCGAAGTCCTGCCGGCTCTGCTGAGCTACCGGTGGCCCGGCAATGTCCGGGAACTGGAAAACGTCATCAAGGCCTCGCTGGTGGTCGCCCGCGGCACGGTTTTCCGCCCTGAGTTTCTCCCCGAGGCGATCCGCAACGCCGATCGGCTGAGCCCCGGCAAGTCCACCGGCAAGGCCGCCGGGACCGTCGCCGGGGACCCGGGGGAGGTGCCGCTGCGGACCTTCTGCCGCAACCTGCTGGCCGCGGCCGACGCCCACGGGGCCATCCACCGGCGAGCCCTCCAGGCCGCCGAGCGCGAGGCCATCTGTGCCTGTCTGGAGCATTGTCAGGGCCAGATCGCCCCGGCCGCCCGACTGCTGGGGGTCAGCCGCACCACGCTCAGGCGGCGCATCCGGGAGCTGGATATCACCGTCAACATCGTTGCGGGATAGGCCTGTTTTTTGTGCAGAGTGGTCATTCGGTGACCATTAAGGATGCCGATTGCCCGCAGCAGAAGGTCGGCCAGCATTCTTCGTGAATCACCTAAGTTATTGCCAATAATATCGTTAAGTTTATTATTCGCCGGATTTGCTTCGCTGGCACACTTCTTGTATACCCACTGTTAGCGTTGATCACTCTCGTTGAAGGCCGGTCAGCCGGCAGGAGGCAGGTTGAGGGATCGGGCGCAAGCCGGTCTTGCAGAACGCACAGCTTCGGGAGGAGCTCATGTCCAGCTACGCACGATCGATTCTGTCGAACATTTACTCCAGTCTTTCGCCCAACCTCCCGCGGCGTGCGATGCAGCCGGCTGAACCTCCTCTGACGGCGGAGGATATCGAGAGTTTTCGCCGGTTGCTGCTGCACCTGCGGGTCAGCATCTCTGCGGAGGTGGCCAGGCTGCAGCGCGACAATCTGGCTGGTGAAGGGCAAACCGGCAGGTCCGGGGGGCATGGGGACGCGGCCTCCGCCCTGCCTGACGACAGCTGGATCCAGAACGTCAGCGAGCGAAGCATTGCCACCAAGCGGGCGCTTCTGCGGGACATCGACGGGGCCCTGGACCGCATGGCCCGGCAGGTCTACGGTCTGTGCATCCAGGACGGCCACCCGATCGCCAGGGAGCGGCTCGAGGAGGTTCCCTGGGCCAGGTACTGCGAGACCTGTGCGGCCATGGACCGGGCCTGACGTCCCCAGGCCCGGCATTCGGCTGCGAAAACGCGATTCTCCCCTCCGACCGGCGGCCTGCGGTCTTGCGTTCGGGGCCGAAGGGTTTTGCCCACACATCGACTCGCTTTCGCGGTTTTTTGGGAAGACTTGCGATCCGGAGACGGTGCCGGATAATGCGCACCGGTTCCGGGTGCAGCCTGTGACGACCGGACCGGGCGTCGGCCAGGGGTTCCAGGCCGTGCCCCGGATGTTCGGTCCCGGGCGGCCCGGGTACAGGCACTGTGGTTACTCGGTCAGGGGCATGCGGCCTGCGGAGTCCGGTTCCGGCCGCACCCGTCGGGCAGGAGTGGGATCCATGTTCACGTCGCGTGTTTCCAGAAGGGATTTCGTGACCAAGGCAGTGGCGGGGATTTCGCTGGCCAGGGCTGTTTCGCCGGCACGCGGGGCCCTGGGGGCCAACGAACGGATCGTCATGGCCTCGATCGGGGTCGGAGGGCAGGGGATCGTTCATCTCAAGGAGCTTATGACCATGGATGACGTCGCGGTGGCGGCGGTCTGCGACGTGGACTCGTCGCGGCTGGACGCGGCCGTGGCCCTGACCGGCGGCCGGGCGAAGCCCTTCAAGGATTTCCGCCACCTGCTGGACATGAAGGAGGTGGACGCGGTGCTGGTCGCCACGCCCGGCCACTGGCACGGCATTCCCGCGATCATGGCCTGCCGGGCAGGCAAGGATGTGTATGTGGAGAAGCCCGTCAGCCACAACATCCGGGAGGGCCGGGCCCTGGTGGAGGCCGCCCGCCGTCACAACCGGGTCGTGCAGGTGGGCACGCAGCAGCGCTCCACGCCGCACTGGATCGAGGCCGTGGAGCGCATCCGGCGGGGCGAACTGGGCCGGATCCACATGGTTCACGTCTGGAACGCCTGGAACTCCTACGAGATGTTCGGCGACATTGGCCGGGCCGAAGACAGCGAGCCCCCGCCGGGCGTCGATTACGACATGTGGCTGGGGCCGGCGCCGAAGCGTCCGTTTAACCGGCTGCATTTCCACGGCACGCACTACTTCTTCTGGGCATACGGCGGCGGGATGATGAGCGATTGGGCGATTCACCTGTTCGACGTGGTGACCTGGGCGATGGGCCCGGAGATCCTCAGCGTTTCGGCCGTCGGCGGCAGGAACGTCTTCGACGACGCCCGCGAGACGCCCGACACGGCCACGGCCGCCTTCGAGTGTCCGGGCTACACCATGGTGTACACGATGCGGCACGGCAACGGCTGGCAGCCGCACGGCGACATGGACCACGGCATCGAGTTCTTCGGGGCCAACAAGACCCTGCAGATCAACCGGCGGGGTTTCCAGATTTACGAAGACAAGGACCGGGCGACCCGCAGGCCGACGGTCGAGGTGAAGGGCCAGACCGGGCTGTTCGGGCACAAACGCGACTTCCTGGAGGCCATGCGTACCCGCAAGCCGCCCAGCGCGGATGTCGAGGCCGGGCACCTGGGCAGCATCCCCGGCCACCTGGCCAACATCAGCTACCGCGTCGGCCGGCGGATCCGCTGGGACGGCCGTCAGGAGACGATTCCCGGCGATCCGGAGGCCGCCGGGCTTCTGGGCCGCGAATACCGGGCTCCCTGGCACCTGTGACGGCGGGCGGTGGCAACCCGCATGAAGCTCGGTCCGGCCTCGCCCGTGAGATGTCTGCGGGCAGGCCAGGCGGGAGACGTCAGATGCGTTGCGGCCCGGCAAGCAGCAGCCCGTCGGCACCTCGTGTGACCAGCTGGACGATAGCCGAAACATACGCCAGACTGCGACTTCTCATTGCCGCTCCCCGTGACCGCGACAAGAGCCCGACGATCATGCAGGGCACGACCCGAATCGCAAAGAAGGCGATGACGGCAGCCGAGCAGGCCAGGTAGTATGGTCTGGACCTGTGTTTTCTGATGAAGATGAGGACACTTCCCCACAGCTGCAGGATCATTGGGCGCGGGGTTTGATCGCTGCTGGCGCCTCCGACGTGGACGATTTCGGCATCCGGTGTGAAGAGCACCTTCATGCCGGCCTTTCTGATGCGGTAGCACAGGTCGGCTTCCTCGGCATACATGAAGAAACGTTCGTCGAGGAGCCCCACCCGCTCGATGGCCTCGCGGCGCAGGAGGAGGAAGCAACCTCGGACGAAGTCCACATCGCGGACCGAGTCGTAGGACCACCACGTCGAAGCTTCCCGGCCGAACAGGCGCGACCTGGGAAGCATCTTCGGCAGACCTGTGGCCAGCAGGACGATGTTGAGCAGGCCGGGAAACAGGAGGCAGGAAGGCTGCAGGCTCCTGTCGGGATTCAGCACCCGGCATCCGATCGCGCCGGCCTCCGGATGAGCGTCGGCAAATCGCACTACGCGGTCGAGGCACTCCTCCAGAACCACGGTGTCGCTGTTGAGGAGAAGCAAGTAGCGTCCGCCGGCGATGCTGATGCCCTGGTTCGTGGCGGCAGCGAAGCCCGCGTTTCGCGGGTTCCGGATCAACCGGACCTGCGGGTGATGCTCGCGGACCTGCTCGGCGGACCCGTCGGTGCTGGCGTTGTCCACGACGATGGTTTCCAACGAAAGAGACGATGAGCTGCACGCCACGGACTTCAGGCACGCATCGAGCAGCGTCCTGGTATTGTAGCTGACGATGATAACGGATAAGTCGAGTGCCACTTTTTCGCGTCGCCGCCTCAGCATTGCATGGTGGCATCAGCTGGCTGAAAGACCTCGCCTGCACGAGGCCAGCGAAGCGCGAATGCCCCGGAGACGATCCCTGGCAACATAGTAGAACAACAGGGGGATGCCCAACAGATATCGACGCCACCGTCCCTTGCAGGAACAGGCGAGGAACAACCACTCCAAGCCCAGCTTGCGCAGCAGGGCGGGAGCGGTCGGGATGCGACCGGCGACGCAATCGAAAAGGCCACCTACGCAGAAGAACACGGTTTCCGGCAAGTCCCGGCGAGTCTGCGCCACCCATTCCTCCTGCATGGGTTGTCCCATGCCCACAAACACGACATCGGGGCGCACCTGCATGAGTCTCTGCCGGAGTTTTCCCCGCCCGGGTGTCGAGAGGTACCCATGAGCGGTCACCACGACGCGCAGGCCGGGGATCCCGCTCTCCAGCAGACGCCGAACCTCTTCGCTGACCAACGGGGCTCCCCCGACCAGCGCGACGGTGCTGCCCTGGTCCGCGAGCCCTCGGCACAGCCGGCCGAAGAAGTCGTTGGCCGTGACCTTCTTGATCCTGCGCAGGGTCAGCAGCCAGCAAGCAACCACCACGCCCATCCCGTCGGCGTAGCACAAATCGAAGCCGTTCAGCAGTCCTCTCATCCTCGAATCGCACTCCGCCTGCACGAGAGTCCAGGCCGTCAGGTAGGTCAGTGAGAGGCCCGTCCGGCGCCTGGCGGCCGCGAGCACGCGCCACAGGATCTCTCGCTCGCGAAGACAATCCACCTCCACCGACAGCACTTTGCAACGCCCAGGCCTCATGCCCAGCAATCGCGAGAAGACCCGGCCGGCGAGTTCAGTGGCGTAGGCGAGCGGAATCAATGCGGCTGCAACCACGTCGAGAAGGTTTTGCCGACGGCCCTGAGCGATCAGGCGGAACATCCGGAGTCGGCTCGATTGGTTCATCAGGACGCCGCTCGCCCCCGCCAGCGCTCGACGTGCTCTGGCGGTATGATAACCGATCAGGAAGTGCTTGAGGATATATCGGCCGGTTCTCAGACGCGGCAGGTGGCGGGCTGACGCACCGGGCACGTGCACCGGCAATCGGCCTTCACGACAAAGGCGAGCCAGCAAAAGCGTGTCTTCTCCACGAACCGCGCCGACATCGAACAGATCCGGGCTCGAGACCGCATAGGCCCGCCTTACCGCGCAGCACGAGGTGTTCAGGTATCGAATGCCCCCGTCGGGGTCGCGTAGCACCTCTTGAGCAGCCCTGAGGCGCAGCCCCTCCATGCGCTCCACAACGGTGTTACACCCGCCGTCGAGCCGAGCCTGGTAGACCATTCCCTGCGGGCTTCGCTCGACGGCCTTGTACAATCGGGCCAGACAGTCGGGCTCCACCACGACGTCGGAGTCGATGAAGACGACGATCTCGCCTCTGGCATGCTCGATACCCGTATTCCTGGCTGCAGACACTCCCATACCGATCTGTGGCAGGATGCACCAGTGGCACGGCATGGCGAGGCCCAGAAGGGCGGCTGGTGGACCCTGAGCGCTGCCGTCGTCCACGACGATGACCTCGAACGGCGGACAGTCCGCCTGGTGGCTGATATGCTTGAGGCAACGTGCCAACTCTTCCCAGCCGTTTCGCACCGGGATCACAACGCTTATATCCGGCGGGAGTGAGTCCGGCGAAGGCTGCGGGCCGGCCTCACCTGATAGACCCGTGAGCCCGGCCGCGTGAGAAGGCTTCTCCGTGCTGTACCAGCGGCGTCGGCTGTCGAGCAGGCCTGGGAAAGCCCATCGACCGGCCCTTGCCCGCAGACCGCCAAGTGATTGAATGCATGAACGCAGCCGCAACGCCCCATCCCCACGCTGGGAACGGATCTTTAAGTGAATGTAGTCTAGTTCGTGCAGGAGGGATCGTCAATAGCGAAACCGGACCGAGGGAAACTAGGACCTGCCACTGAAAGGCTGCGGCACAGCGGCCGTGAAGGCTGCCAGGGATCCGCGAGCCGGCAGGGTCGGCGGCCTCGTCGTCTCAAAGCAGGTTCAAGACAGCCGTTGCGGCGATCGTCGATCAAAGAGTACCGTCCCTTGACGCGAGGGCAACCGGCCTTCCGGCGTGTAGCTCCTGCCCGCCCCCGCGTCTCTTCCCCCGGGGGTCGATGGAGGCTGAGGCGGCGGCCGCCCGGCGCCAGGGCGGGGTTTACGGCGAGGAACGAAGGTAGCAGAGCACCTCCTGGCCGCGGCTGTCGGCGAACAGCTGGATGACCTGGCCGGGCGGCAGGTCGGCGGCATCGATCACCCGGACGACGTCCGCCCGGCCGGCGGCCTCGGGGACCAGCGTCGTCAGGCGGTTGGGCATCCGGCCCAGGAAGTCCTCGTTGAGCAGATGTCCGGGGCGGCCGGGGAACAGGGCCAGGTAGAGGATGTCGGCCTCGATCAGTTCGTTGAAGAAGTGGGTGCCCAGCGAGACGTCCGGCACCAGGCCCTCGTGCATGGCGACGATTTCACACAGGAACGCCACCCTGCTGATCTCGGCGTAGGACACCGGCACGCCCAGCGACGGCGTGGTCGTGCCCCAGCGCCCCGGCCCCAGCAGCATCACCTTCTCGACCGCCCGCCCGGCGTCCAGGTGCATCAGCCGCCCGATGAGCCGGGCGACGGCGTAGCGCTCGCCGATGGGCAACCGGCCGTAGACCGCCGGCGAGACGAAGATCAGGCGGTCGACGCGCTCGTGAAGGCTCTTGCCGACCACCGCCCCGCGGGCCGAGAGGATCAGCCGGTCGGGGGGGACGCTCGCGGGGGCCTGTTCGGCGCCGCGGCCCATCGAGACCTGCATCGGCCGGCACTGCACCAGGTTGATCCTGTGAGACGAGCCGGCGAAGAAGTTGAGCGTGAACTCGGTGTCCACCGGGCAGCCGTAGGCCTCCTCGAGCGTGTCCAGCATCGCCCGCAGGTCGGCGATGCAGGAGGTCTCGGCCAGCAGGCCCTCGAAGGTCAGGATCCACGGGAACGGGGCCGGCCGGCCGGTTTCGGCCATCATCCGCACCAGCTCCTCGTCGCGCGAGGCGAACAGGTGCATCGGCAGGTCGGGCCGCTGGGCGGCCACGTCCGGGAAGTCCATGGACACCAGCTGGTTGGCCGCGAGGTCCAGCACGTCGACCTTGCGCTGGGAGTAGCGGCGCACCTCGTCGAGGCCGGCTTCCGGGCGGCGCTGCGGAGCGTTCAGGGCGACCACCCGGGTGTAGTCGTCGTCGCTGCGGTCCACGGCCCGGGTCCCCAGGCCGAACACGATGCGGGCCACTCCGGCCTCCGGGTCGATCTCCTCGTTCCAGACGTACGGGTTGAAGCTGAGCCCCACGCCGGCGGCGTCGGGGTAGAACAGGTGCCCGCACAGCGAACCGGAGACGCGCTGCACCAGCAGCGACATCTGCTCGTCGCGGTCGAGCATTCCGCGGCGGGCCCGGTAGCGCAGGGCTTTCTCGCTCATCGTGCTGGCGTAGACCGTCCGCACCGCGGACATGAAGTCCTCCAGCCGCTTGTCGCGCGAGCCCTGGTTCACGCAGAACACGCTGTCGTACTTGCCGGCGAACGAGTTGCCGAAGGCGTCCTCCAGCAGGCTGCTGGAGCGCACGATGATCGGGCACTGGCCGAAGTAGTCGAGCATCTCCGCGAAGCCGCGCTGCACGTCCGGAGGGAAGGTGCCGGTCTGGATCCGCCGGCGGGCCTCCTCGGCGCCCTCCAGGAACGAGGCCGGGTTCCGCTGTCGCTCGCGCAGCCACCAGCAGCCGTTGCGCACCAGATAACTGTAGAAGACGTCCGAGCCGATGAAGAACGAGTCGTGCTCCTCCAGCAGCCCGCGCCATCGCGGGTCGCTGCGCACGAGAATCGCCCGGGCCAGCAGCATGCCCGCGGCCTTGCCGCCGATCAGGCCCGTGCCGATCATGCGGCGCCAGATTTCCAGCACATCCGCGACATCGAGATACCGCTCGGCCAGGGCCAGCACCCGGTCGTCGCGGGTCACCGCCATGCGCAGGAGGCGCCGCAGCAGCATCCGGACCTCCGGCGGCTCGCGGGAGGCCAGGGCCCCGGTCTCCAGGGCCTGCTCGGCCTGCAGAAAGGTGCGGTCCCACGCGCCCAGCCGGGCCCGCGCCGCCTGCGGACCGCCGCCGCGGATCGACTTGAGGATCTCGGCGTTCGTCGAGCTGTCCATCACCGGCCGGATCTCGTCGCCCTCCCAGACATGCAGCATGTACATCGTGGGCGAGTGGCGCTGCTGGACCTTCATGGGGTGAAAGTAGATCCGGTCCCTGTGCCGGTAGACGTCGATGAAGATCTGGGTGGTGTCCGAGATCGTCGCGAAGGCCTGCTGCGCGTGGAAGTGCCGCAGCATCGCGAAACAGGCCAGCCCCTCGACGTCGTAGACGTAGGGGCACATCAGCAGAAAGCAGTTGCTGAGCATCCGGTCGCTGTACCAGTCGGCGGCCAGCTCGGACAGGCAGTCGAAGATGTAGACCCCCTGGTTCCGGGCGGCGTCGATGGCCTGATGGATCTCGCGGATGAACTGCTCGAAGCCCTCGTGCGGACGCAGCATGCGGATGTCGGCGCCGCTGTCGGCCTCCAGCAGCGGCGGGTGCTCGGCGAAGCGGAAGTAGATCACCTGCTTGCCGGCCTCCAGGCCGGCCCGGCAGAAAGGCCGGGCCAGCGGAGCGTAGTCGGCCGTCGATCCGATCTGCCAGACGATGTTGTCCCCCGGCAGAAGCGTTCGCAGGATGCGGTCCAGACCCGGAATGCCGGTGGTCAGATTCGTGCTCGACATGGCGTCGCGATGCTCCGCGAAGAAGGGCCTGCCCGCTTCCGTCGACCCGGGCCGCGGCCGGCCGCACGCCCGGCCGGGGCCGGGATGCGCCGCCGCCTCCGATGCCCCCTTGCGCCCAGGCATCGTAACACGGTCAGGAGCCGATGCCCATCCCCGCCCCTCGCGGGCTTGATGCGGCCTTCGAACCGGGGGCGGCGGTCGACTTCGTCGACCTCTGCCCCCGGCTGTCAACTTGCAGGCCTTCGGCCTGAGGAAGCGCGCGAGTCTTGTTCAACCGCAACGCCCGGCGCCGGGCCTCCGGGGGGAGAGCGGGCAATCGATGGATGTCCTGTTGTCCCTATGGGTGCTGGCGGCATCACCGTCCAGGAGGAGGGCGAAGGTTGCATAATCCGACGCAAAGGCTGGATGCCCCCGGAGCCGTTTCCACGGGAACTGACGCTACCCCTCTTTCCCGTGCCCGGAAAATCATCCTGACACCTTTTCTGTGCCGGCCATGAGGCTTTCCACGTGGGCCTGCACGCAGTCGGCCAGGGCGTCGAGGTTGTATCCGCCTTCCAGGACGGTCACCATCCGTCCGCCGCAGACTTCCTCGGCCAGCAGGCGGGCGTGCCGCGTCATCCACTCGAAAGCTTCGGTGGTCAGGCGGATGTTGGCCAGCGGGTCGTCCATGTGGGCGTCGAAGCCGGCCGAGACGAGGAGGAACTGCGGGGCAAAACCCCGGATGGCCGGCAGGATCTGCTGTTCGAAGGCCCGGATGTACTGCTCGTCGCCGGCCCCGGGCATCATCGGGCAGTTCAGCACCGTGCCGGCGCCGGGGCCGCGACCGGTCTCGTCCTCGAAGCCGGTTCCCGGGAACAGCGTTCGCGGGTGCTGGTGGATGCTGACGAACAGGACGTGAGGGTCCTCCTCGAAGTGGTGCTGGGTGCCGTTGCCGTGGTGCACGTCCCAGTCGAGGATGGCGACGCGCTGCAGCCCGTGGCGGTGTCGAAGGTGCTCGGCGGCGACGGCGATGTTATTGAAGTAGCAGAAGCCCAGGGCCGCGGCCCGTTCGGCATGGTGGCCGGGCGGGCGGACGGGGCAGAAGGCGTTCCGGATCCGGCCGGCCATGACCGCGTCGGCGGCGGCGACCGGCGCGCCGGCGGCCAGCCAAGCGGCCTCGTGCGTGCCGGGGCTCAGCGGGCATTCCTGCGAGTCGATGAACATCGCCCGGCCGGCGCATCGCTGGCGGAAGCGGCCGATGTAGTCGGGGGAATGGACTTTCTCCACCATCTCCGCCGGCGCGGGGTCCGGTTCGATGACGGCCATCCGGTCCATGAGGCCGGTGTGGGTCAGTCGCTCGCGGATGGCTTCCAGGCGGGCCGGCCGCTCCGGATGGTGCGGGCCGGTCTGGTGGTCCAGGAAGCGGTCGGTCCAGATCAGACCGGTCGGAGGGCTGGTTGTCATGATCATGTCACCCGCTCCGGCCGGGCCTGACGTTTTCGGCCGCATCGCCGCGAGGCCCGCGGCGCAGCTCATACTGAACCTGTTGCCCCTCGGCCAGGCTCCGGACGCCTTCGGCGGTGATGGCCGCAGCGGCCACGAACACGTCCGGACCGCCTTCGTCAGGCCGGATGAAGCCGAACCCGCGGGCTTCGTCGTACCATTTGACCGTGCCGGTGGCCATCGAAACACCCCCTGGGCCGGAGGCGGCCGGCGTCCCGGTGTCTGCCGATACTCTCGCGGTCGGGGCGGCCGGTGTCAACGCGTGTCGGGATCCGCCTGTTCCAGCCGCCGCCGGCCCTCTAGCCGGGCTCGAGCAGGCTTCTGCCGGGGTCGGAGGTCAGCATTTCCACGAGGATGGCGGTGGCCTGTTCAAGCTGATCGAGGGCGATGGACTCGTCGGCGGTGTGGGCCTGGGCGATGTCCCCGGGCCCCAACAGCACCGCCAGGATGCCGGCCTGGTGAAACGGGCCGCTGTCGGCGAAGTAGTTGACCCCCTCGGGGCCGGACTGGCCGTTGGCCCGGCGGCACAGGTCCAGCAGTCTCCGGACCAGCGGCGCCTCGGGGGGCGCGTCCAGGGCTCCGAAGCTCTCGGCCGAGAGGATGCGGAAGCCCGCCGGTCCGATCTCCGCGGCCAGCAGGGCACGAAGGTCCTCCAGGGCCTGGGCGCCAGACAGCGCCGGGACGATCCGGGCGTCGATTTCCGCCCGGCAGGAGGCCGGGACGATGTTGATCCGCGTGCCGCCTTCGATGCAGGTGATGGCCGCGGTGGAGGGGCTCAGGAGGGGGTGTCGCCAGGCGGCCAGGCTTCGGGCCCAGGGGCCGTGTACGACGGAGGCCGCCCGGGCCATGAGTTCGACGGCGTTGACGCCCAGCTGGGGGGTGGAGGCATGGCAGGCGCGTCCGAGGGTTTCCAGCCGGATCCACAGGGGCTGCTTGTGGGCGGTGACCACCCGGCAGCCGGTGGGTTCGCCGACGATGGCGGCATCGGTGCGGAATCCGCCGTCGACCAGGGCGCGGGCCCCGCGGCAGCCGGTCTCCTCGGCGCAGGTCGCGACGAAATAGAGCTTGTCGGCCGGCAGCCGTCCGGACTCGCGGGCGATCGCCAGGGCGGTCAGGAACGCGGCCATCGAGCCCTTGGTGTCGCAGGTTCCCCGGCCGTACATCCGCCCGTCGCGGACGTCGGCGGCGAAGGGATCGATGCTCATGCCCTCTGCGGTGACGGTGTCCATATGGGCTTCGAGCATGAGGCTGCGGCCGCCGGCGACCGGCTGATCGGGCCAGTGGGCGACGAGGCTGGCCCGGCCGGGGACCATCGGGCGGGCTTCGACCGACATGCCCATGCCGCGGAGGTGGTCGGTCAGCCAGGCGGCGATGCGGGTCTCGGGGCACAGGCGGTCTTCATCCCCGGGCGCCGGGACGCTGCTGTCGATGCCGACCAGGGCGGCCAGCAGTTCGCGGACGCGGCGTTTTTCGGCGTCGGTCAGGGTTCTCACGGCCGGGGCCACCCTTCCGGCGGCGGCGTCGGGGCCATCGGGCCCTTATGCTTCCAGAGCCGTTGGCGGATGCCGGGAAAGAGTTCCAGGGCGTTCTCGCGGAAGATCTGCCGGCCGATGCGTATGGCGTCGGGCTCGGTCAGCCGCCCGGCTTCGACTTTTTCGGCCAGGACTTCGGCCCAGCAGCGGCGCATGAGGGCGGTGGCGCCGTAGAGGCCTTCGGCGTTGGCCGTGTCGGCACCCCAGAGAATCCGGTTCGAGGGCATGACCTCCAGCCATTCGTGGAAGGCCCGCCGGGCGGTGGATTCGCTGAGCATCGGCAGCCACACGCAGTCCACCCAGACGTGGGACGCGTGGCGCATGACGATGACGCCGGTTTCTCCGACCCACGGGAAGCCGCCGTGGAAGAGGATGAAGCGGGTGGCGGGATTGGCCTCGATGAGGTCGACCAGCAGCATGGGGCTGGAGCCCTGGATTCTGGCCTGGCCGGTGTGGATCTGGAGGGGCAGATCGTGCCGGGCGCAGGACTCGACGATCCGCCACATGATGAAGTCCTGGAAGGCGGTGATCTGTTCCCAGGTCAGCTCGGATTTCGGGCGTCCGAACGCTTCGGCGGCCTTTTCGCGGGGCACGTTCTCGAAGCGGAGGGTCCGCCAGTAGGCCAGCGTCTGCTTGACGCAGGCGACGCCGCGCTGCCGTGCGGTGGCGATGATCCGATCGACCAGGGCGACGTACTCGTCCAGCGATCCGGCCGGCAGGCCGAGCTCGGCCGCCAGGCGGTAGGGATCGGCGGGGGGATAACCGGCCGTCTCGGAGGGATGAAAGCCGCTGACCAGGCAGTTGATGTTGAGCACCGGCACCTCGAACGGGTAGGCGGCCGACATCCGCAGCGGGTCCCAGTAGGGATCGGTGAAGACCAGTTCGACGTTGGCCCGCTCGGTCACGACATGGTAGAACCAGCGGGGATCGCGGTAATGCTCGACGATGCGGCGGTCCAGGTCGCGGGCCTGGTCGTCGGTGATGCGGTCGAAGTCCACGCCGTAGAGGTCGGCCAGGGCCGGAAGCATGAACCGGTAGAAGCTGGTCGCCCGGACATCGGCGAAGTCGCCGCGGGCCCGGCTCCACCAGTCGTCGAAGGGCTCGCCGGCCACCCGCGTGGTCAGCGGGCGGATCCAGCTCAGCGTGGTGTGCTGCCAGAGCCGCCAGAGGCTCATGGCCTCGACGCCGGGCTCGGGGCCGGCGGTGCAGAGGCGCTCGAAGGGCCAGAGGTGGTCGTGGGTGTCGATGGCCGGCACGGCGTCGATCGCGGCCTTGATCCGGCGGAAGGTCTCACCGTCGGCGGTCGGACCGGCCGTGGCGGTCGCCACCGACAGCAGCAGGATGGACGCACGCAGGCTGATGGCGGGGTTCATGGCCCGCCATTATAGGGCCTGGCGGGAGGCGAATCATGATCCGACGGATGTGGACGGCGGGCGTGCTGGGGCTGCTGGGCGTCCTGGCCTGGCCGGCCGCGGCCGAGACGAGGCTGTCGCTGGCCAGCGGGCGGCTGCAGCTGGAGATCGACCTGGCGATGGAGGGCCCCGGCTGCGTGCTGACCGACCGGCAGACCGGCCAGACCTGGCATGCGCCGGATTTCGGCGTGGTGCGGGTCTGGGACGCCACCGAGGACCGCATGCGGTCGCTGATCATCAGCCCGCAGTGGACGGCCTCGCGCTGCGCGGTGCGCATCGAGCGTCCGGACGACACTCATGCGGTGATTCACGTCGATACCGGCGAGGGCTCGGCCTCGGCGATGGGCACGATGAGCTTCGGCGTCGCCTTCGACGTGGAGCTGCGGCTGACGGAGGACGCGCTGGAGATCGCCGTGCCGATCGCCTCCCTTCGCGAGCAGCGGGCCGGGGCGGACATTCCGCCGCGCTGGCGGCTGATGAGCATCGAGCCGCTGCCGCACCTGGGGGCGACGCCGGCCGGTTCGCCCGGCTGCCTGCTGATCCCCAGCTGGTCCGGGGCGGTGTATTACTTCGACCGCGATCATCCGCGGGCCAACCGGGCGCCGGACCGGCCCGGCGGGGGCGACCCCGGCAGCGAGGCCTGGCTGCGGCGCCGCTGGGGCTTCCGTCCGGACGCTCCCGCGGAGTACGGCGGGATGATGTACGGGCAGCAGGCCGCCTGGGAGGACCAGCTGCAGCAGCCGGTGTACGCGACGCTGCGGGACGGCGGCGGCCTGATGGGGGTGCTGTGGAGCGGGGAGTACGACACGGAAATCCGGGTCCGCCGCGACCAGGGCGAACAGCGGACCGCGTCGATCAACCCGGTCTGGCACTACCGCCGCTTCTGGCATTCCCGGCTCGACCCGGTGGACCGGCGGCTGCGGCTGATCGCCCTAGACCGCCGGCAGGCGGATTATTCGGGCGTGGGCAATATCTTCCGCGAGATCCTGCTGAAGGAGCGCGGGGTGCGGACGCTGCGGCAGCGGGCGGCCGACCATCCCGAGATCGCCTATTTCCTGGACGCGGTCTACCTGCGGGTGATGATGGGCATGAAACGGGCCGCCCTCGACGGCCGGGGGCCGATGCGATCCTTCCAGTCCTGGGACGCATTCGACGGGACGGTGCCGCTGTTCCGCGAAGCGGGGTTCGACAAGGTCCAGTTCGTGTTCGTCGGGGCCAGCTTCGGAGGGCACGACGGCGCGCATCCGACGGTTTTTCCGCTCGAGCCGGCCCACGGCGGCGAGGAGGGCTGCCGGCGGGCCCTGCGGGCGATCGAGGAGGCCGGATACCGGGCGACCTTTCACCTGAACTACAAGGACGTCTACCGCTGCTCGCCGGACTGGACGCCCGAGGCGATCCAGTGCAACGAGTACGGCCAGCTGCGCTATCACGGCGCCTGGATCGGCGGCTACTCCTACCAGGGCATCCCGCAGGAGATGCTGGAGCGCTTCGGCCGGCGGGATCTGCCGCGGCTGCGGGCCCTGGGGCTGCGGGGGATGCACTACTGGGACGCCTGCCTGTCGGTGATGGAGGAGACCTTCCCGCCGAACCGGGTGATCACCCGCCGGGAATACGGCGAGGGGGCGATCGCTTACTTCCGCTATGCCGCCGAGGTGTTCGGGGCGGTAGGGTGCGAGACCAGCATCGCTCCCCTGCTGGGGACCATCGTGCACGCCGGCAACACCAGCTGCCCGCACGGCGGCGAGCCCGGCGTGTTCCCGGGAAACGGTTACAGCGACGCCGGCCTGATCGACCACTGGGTGCCGCTGCAGCACATCATTTACCACGGGCTGTGCTGCTACCAGGGCGGGCCGGATGTGGCCGGGCGGACGGGGTATGAGTTCAATTCCCCCCCGACGCGCGAGGAAATCGGGCGCATCCGGGAGAAGTGGCTCCAGCACCGCCGCTGGGGAGGCGAGCTGGAGTACGCATTCATCACCCGGCACGAGCGGCTCGCCCCGGGCGTCACCCGCACGTGCTTTTCCGACGGCACGGTCATTCTGGCCAACGCGGGCCGGTCGCCCTGGACGGGCCCCGAGGGCACGCTGGCCGCCGGTGCCTGCGATATCCGCCGGCCGGGTCCCTGAGTGCCGTCGCCTGGGCAAGCCCTTGGGCGGTGGTCCGTGCGGCGCCCAGCGGTTCCCGATGCGCCGGGGGCCGGGCGCTCCGGGCGTGCACACGCTCATGAGGTGGACGCACGCGGACGGCCGGCAGGCGCTGATGAAGCCGGTATTGGCATCGGCGGCGGCAGCGAAGGCTCCGGTACGGCCGCGTGCAGGGTCGGCAGCTGCGCCGGCCGCGTCAGTCCTGGTCGCGGGAGTTCATTCCGACGCGGGAAAGGGTGTCCTCACGGTCCGGAGCCAGCCGGCGGGAGGTTTCCGCGGCGGTCGGCAGTCCGGCCCCGGCACCTTGCGCGACCGCGGCCGCCCCGCTGTCCAGCAGGGCATCCAGGGCTTCGTCGCGGTCGGTCAGCCCCTCGTCGTCCTGACCCTCGCTGAGCCATCCGAGGATGTCCTCCTCGGTGGGCAGTCGCCTGGGGACTTCGACGGGCATCCGGCGGCCGATGCGCGCCGGCGGCGGGGACGGCGGGGTGTCGGCCGGCGGTTCGACTCGAAAGACGGTGTGGCATCGGGCACAGCGGGCCCGGTGTCCCGCTGCGCCTGCGGGAACCCGGTAGGACATGCCGCATACCGGGCACTTCGCGGAAATGGTCGCCTTCGTCGGCATGGGCCGCTCCGGCTGTCTGCCGCCGTTTTCGGGCTTCTGGCGCGCGCCTCGAACCCTCACCTGATGATACGTCCGCGACGCGGCGGCGGTCCGGACGAATCGCGGTTCCTGGTGCGGATTCGGGCCGGTCCGGTGATGCCCGCCGCGCCGCCCGGAGCGCACCTGCGGTCCCGCATTCGGTTATTCGGACAGGAAAGGGTTGAACTTGCGTTCATTCCCGATGGTGGTCGTCGGTCCGTGCCCGCTGTGGACCACCGTCTCGGGCGGCAGGGTCAACAGGTTCCGGCGGATGTTGTCGATCAGCCGGCGGTGGTCGCAGCCCGGGAAGTCCGTGCGGCCGATGCTGCCGGCGAACAGGGCGTCGCCGACCACGACGACGCCGGCCTCGGGGCAGTATAGGGAACGTCCCCCGGGCGAGTGTCCGGAGGTGTCCAGCACCTGCCAGTTCGTGCGGCCGAGGGTCAGCGTCCGGCCGGGCTCCAGCGTGCCGCCGACCGGCGTGCGGACGACCAGCGAGACGCCGAACGGGGCCGAGAGGTTGGCCCCGGCGTCGGTGAGCATGTGGCGGTCCTCTTCGGCCACATGGAGCACGGCGTCCGGCCAGGCCTCGGCGATGCGGTCGACGCCGGCGATGTGGTCGCCGTGGCCGTGGGTGATGATGATCCGTTCGAGGCGCATGTCGTGCCGGCGGAGGTATTCCAGCACGGCGTCGGGCTGGGGCGGGAAGCTCGGATCGACGACCCACGCTTTCGGCGGTCCGCCGCCCTCGGAGGTGCTGAGGACCAGGGCGTTTTCGCCGAACGTGCGGTCGACGAAGGTCTGGATGTGCAGATCGGCGTTTTTCACGGTGAGCTCTCCGGTTCGATCAGCTTGAGCAGGCGCCGGGCCCGGGTCGCCGCCGGCGTGTCGTGATAGATGCGGATGACCTGCCGGCACTTCTCGGCGGCATCGGCCAGCCGCTGCCGGGCGACCAGCTGCTGGGCGGCGGCGTACATCTCCATCGCCTCCGCGTCGCGCTGCCGGGCGGATTGCAGGGCCGACCGCGCCTGGGCCGCCGGGTCGGCCTGGATCCGCTCGCGCCAGGCGCGGGCCTCGCGGCCGAGTCGTG
>CAZSYS010000006.1:13577-34696 GCA_964611365.1 uncultured Planctomycetales bacterium | reverse complement strand
GCTCGGCGCCTGCGCGCTGGCCGCCGTGATCGTCCGCCGCCGCTGGACGCCGGCCGCAGATGCTCCAGCCTGTCCAGGGCCGCGCGGGTCTCGATGCTGCGGATTGCCGCGGCCACGCCCTCCCCCAGGTCGCCGGCCAGCCCGGCGATGTGAATCGCGGCTCCGGCGTTCAGCACCGCGTGACGCATGCGTGCTCCGCGGTCCCGGCCCTCGAGGATGGCCAGAATGGCCTCGGCGCTGGCCGCAGGGGAGTCGATCCGCAGTTCGTCCAGCGCCCCCCGCTCCAGCCCGACGTCCTCGGGCACCACCGTGAATCGCCGCAACTGCGGGGGGCCGCCGGGCGCGGCGGACACCTGGCAGACCTGGCTGGGGCCGGTGATCGAAAGATCGCACAGCCCGTCGGCGGCATGGACCACCCACGCGAACACCGCCCCGCGTGCTGCCAGCACGGCGGCCAGCTTGTCCACCAGCGCAGGGCCGGACGTGCCCAGCAGCTGCCGCCGGGCCCCGGCCGGGTTGGTCAGGGGGCCCAGCAGGTTGAAGATCGTGCGGATGCCCAGCCGGCGGCGCACCGGAGCCGCGTGCCGCATGGCCGGGTGCAGGTTGGGGGCGTACAGGAAGGCGATGCCGCACTGCCGGAGGCAGGCCTCCAGCACCGGCACGGGGGCCTCGATGTCGACCCCCAGGGCGGCGGTCACCTCGGCCGAGCCGCTGGCCCGGGTGTTGGTCCGGTTGCCGTGCTTGGCCACCACCGCCCCGGCGCCGGCGGCGATCAGGGCCGCGGCCGTCGAAACGTTGAAGGTGCTGATCCCGTCGCCGCCGGTGCCGCACGTATCGATGCATTCACGGCTGCAGCGGACGGGCGTGACCAGTTCGTTCATCACGTCGGCCGCCCCGGCGATCTCATCGACCGTCTCACCCCGCTGAGCCAGGGCCCGCAGCAGTTCGCCGAGCTCGTCGGGGCCGGCCTGACCGGACAGGATGCGGCGGAACAGGTCGCGGGCCTCCGCGCGGCTGAGCGTCCGGCCGGCGGCGATCGCGGCGGTGATCTCGGGGATCGGCGGGGTCATGCTCGAGCCTCAGAGACGCGCTACCGAGGCGCCGTCGGCGGCGCCGGTGGCGTAGACCAGCGCGGGGCAGGCGAAGCGGGTGTCGTAGTCCCGGGCCAGCGCGGCCCGCAGGTCCGCCTCGGCGTTCCGCTCGGCCAGGACGATGGCACAGCCGCCGAACCCGCCGCCGGTCATGCGGGCTCCGTCCACGCCCGGGACGCCCCGGGCGATCTGGACCACCGCGTCGAGTTCCGGACAGGAAACGCCGTACTTGCCGCTGAGCGAGAGGTGCGAGCCGTACATCAGCCGCCCGAACTCCGGCAGGTCGCCGGCCCGCAGGGCCTCGGCCGCCCGCCGGGTGCGCTCGATCTCGGTGACCACGTGCCAGCAGCGGTCGAAGATCAGCCCGTCCATGTCCTGCTGGACGGCCTTGAGCATCGCCGGCGTCGCGTCGCGCAGCGACCGGACCTCCGGAAAGTGCCGGCGGAGCTGTTCGAGCCCGGCCCGGCACTGCTGCTGGCGGACGGGATACTCGCTCGAGCCCAGTTCGTGCCGGACCTGGGTGTTGACCACCAGCAGCACCCGGCCGGCCAGAGTCAGCGGCACATGCTCGAAGGTCCGGGAACGGCAGTCCAGCAGCAGGGCGTGGTCGGCCCGGCCCAGCACGCAGATGAACTGGTCCATGATGCCGCAGGGCGACCCGGCGTACTCGTGCTCGGCCCGGCGGGCCAGCAGGGCCAGCCGGACCGGATCGAAGCTCTCGCCGGCCGCGGCGAGCATGGCCAGGGCGCAGCCGACTTCCAGGGCCGCCGAGCTGCTCACCCCCCCGCCCAGGGGCACCTCGCTGTGGATCAGCAGCCGCACCGGCGGCAGACGCACGCCCTCGCGGCGCAGCATTTCCGCGACGCCGCGCGGGTAGTTGGACCAGAAGGGCTCTCCGGGCGGACCAGGATCGGCCGCCGGGAAGGACACCGTCTGCCCGTAGGCCGTGGAGTGGACGGTGATCCGGTCGTCGCCCGCCGGCCCGGCCACCACGTGCAGCGCCTGGGACATCGCGATCGGGAGAACGAAGCCGTCGTTGTAGTCGGTGTGCTCGCCGATCAGGTTGACGCGCCCGGGGGCCCGGACCGCCCACGCGGGGGCTGCGCCGGGAAACAGCTCGCGGAAACGGTCGATCAGTCCGTTCGTGTTGACCACGCCGGTTGCCTCCTCGACAATGCCCGCAGACGGCCTGCGGACTCTAGGTCGTGCCGGGCGTTCCTGTCAAGGCGGATCCTGCGATGCCCAAGCCTGTGCTGCTGGACACCGACATGGGCGTGGACGACGCGGTGGCCGCGGCCCTGGCGCTCAGCAGCCCCAAGCTCTCGGTCAACGGCATCGTCGCCGTCGGCGGCAACGTCCCGCTGGACCAGGCCGCCCGCAACATCGTCCGCCTGCTGGCGGGCATGGCGGTCGAGAACTGGCCGGCGGTCGGACGCGGTCTGGAGCCCGCCGCCGCTTCACCCGGCGGCGCCGCCCACGTGCACGGGAGCGACGGCTTCGGGGAGATCATGCTGCCGGTGCCGGCCGGCTTTGTTCCCGAGGATTACCGCGAGGTCTACACCCGGCTCATCGGGCAGCACGGCGGTTCGCTGACCATCGTGGCCGTCGGGCCGCTGACGAACCTGGCCGCGATTCACCGCGAATACCCGGGGCTTCTGGCCCGCGCCGGCCAGATCGTGATCATGGGCGGAGCCGTCTGGTGCTCCGGCAACGTCACCCCCCATGCCGAGTTCAACTTCCACCAGGACCCGGTCGCGGCGGCCGAGATCCTGGGCGCCGGCCTCCCCGTGACCCTCGTGCCTCTGGATGTCACCTCCCAGGTGGCCATCGACGAGTCCCACGCCGCGCACCTTTCGCGCAGCGGAACCCGCGCCGGTGAGCTGCTGGCCCGCATGATCCGCTGGCCGATGGAACGCGCCGCCGACGGCCGCCAGGGGCGGTTCCTGGTGCATGACGCCCTGGCCGTGGGCGTGCTGCTGTGGCCGGACCTCTTCCTGCGATCCCGCCTGGCGATCGCCGTGGAGGTTCAAGGCCCGCAGGCCGGGCGATCCCGCCCGGTGATCGGCAAGGGGTCCGCCCACAAGGTGGCCGTGGTGATCTCGGTGAACGTGCCGGCGTTCCTGGAGAACATGCTCGAGACCCTCTGCCAGGAACGCTTCGTGGTCTGAGTTGCGCCGCCATCCTCGGCGACGCCGCCGGCCGGTGCCATGTACGACCGCGTCCAGGACACCATTGTGGCCGTGAGTTCTCCGCCGGGGGCCTCCGCGCGGGGCATCCTGCGGCTCAGCGGCAGCCGCGCCGTCGAACTGGCCGGCGGGCTCTTCCGGCCGCACGAGGGTCCGTCGCTGTCGGACGCACCGGGCCACACCCGCCTGTTCGGATCGCTGTCCATCGAGGCCGGCGCGACCCTGCCGGCCGAGGCCTACGTGTTTCGGGAACCCGCCAGCTACACCCGGCAGGATGTCGTCGAGCTGCACACCGTCGGCTCGCCGGCGATCCTGGCTGTGCTCTCCGACCGGCTGGTCGCCGCCGGCGCCCGCCCCGCCGAGCCCGGCGAGTTCACCGCCCGGGCGTTTCTGGCCGGGGCGATGGACCTGACTTGCGTGGAGGGCGTGGCCGCCGTGATCCACGCCCACAGCGACGCCCAGCTGCGGGCCGCCCGATCGCTGCTGGAAGGTCGCCTGGGCCGGATCGCGGCCGGTTTCCGCGAGCGTCTCTCGGAGCTTTCGGCCTCGCTGGAGGCGGCGATCGACTTCGCCGACGAGCCGATTGACGCACCGCCCGGGGAGGATGCGGCCGCGGTCCTGGAGGGCGTGGAGCGGGAGCTCCGACAGCTGCTCGGCGAGGCCATCGACGCCGAGCGGCTGGACGCCCGGCCGCGGGTCGTGCTGACCGGTCCGCCCAATGTCGGGAAAAGCAGTCTGTTGAACCGATTGACCGGCCAGGACCGGGCGATCCCGTCCGACCGGGCCGGAACCACGCGGGACGTGCTGACGGCGGTGCTGGCCCTGCCCGGGGGCGAGGTCGTGCTGTGCGACACCGCCGGCCTGGGGGAGGACGGAACGCCGGAGGACGAGCCGGCCCGCCTGGCCCGGCAGGCCGCCCTTGCCTGCGCGGCCTCCGCAGATCTGGTCGTCAGAGTGGCCGACATCAGCGAACGGCCGCTGGAGGCTCTGGCGGCGATGGGTCCGACCCCGGCCGGGGCACGAGTGTTGACCCTGCTCAACAAGTCGGATCGCATGCCGTGCGGGGCGGAACGCGATGCACTCTGCGCCCGGGCCGGCGGGGCGCTGGCCGTCAGCGCGCGGACCGGCGAGGGCCTGGCCACGCTGCGTGCCCGGCTGGATGCGGTTCTGTTCCGGGAGGGGGCTGAAGGAGAGGCCCGCGACGGTCCGGCCCTGTATGCCCGGCACCGTCATGCCCTGGCCGACGCGCTGGACGCGGTGTGCCGGGCCCGCCGGGCTATCGGCCCGGACCGCGCCGAGATCCGGCACGTCGAACTTGTGGCCCTGGAGGTGCGCGAGGCCCTGCGAAGCCTGTCGCTGCTGCTGGGCGACGTCTCGACCGAGGACATCCTCGGGCGGATCTTCGCGCGCTTCTGCATCGGGAAGTGAACCTCCCGGGAGACCTGCCCGGGGAATTCAGTCAAGAGCGGCATCCCGTCAGGTCGATAACAGACTTGCATGCCGAACGCGTCCATCGTTGCATGAAAACTCGCGCAGTGTGCGCGGAATACCTTTGACATCCAGCGACGGCGCGTTAATCTATTCGCAAGAAAGGAGGTTCGACCATGGCGAAGAAGAAAGCCAAGAAGGCTGCCAAGAAGGTCGCCAAGAAGGCCAAACGCAAGAAGAAGTAAGCCGAACAGACCCACGGGTCGCGGCGTCGGAAATGAGTGACTCGGCCAGAAGCCTGAGGCCTTCCGACAGTCGCGGCCGTCGCGGCCGGCCTGGCGGTCGGCGCGACACACAACACTGGAAGGTGCTCCTCGCCACGGCGGCACCTTCCTTTTTTTCTGCGCATCGCTCCCCGCCTTCCCCGGATCGCGTTGCCCGCCCGTGAACGGACGTTGCGTCCCGGGCCTACCATCCATGGTGCACATGCCCTGTCTGTCGCCTGCCCCCGATGGTCGCCGGCCTCCCCGATGGCCGCGCGGCGGTTTTCCGTCGCGCCGGGGTTCGAGGCCCCTACCGGGTGTGGCAGGGGGGGGGTTCTGAACCGATAAGAAGGGCAGACGCCCGATGAAGCCCGGAAAGCGTCAAGTGTCCAGTAGCATGGTCCAGCCCCGTTCGCGACCGCCTGCCCGACGGGCCGCCCGGCGTTACCCCTGGTCGAGATGGCCGGACAGCCGGCTGCTGGACCTGCGCCTCTGCGACCTGCAGCTGACCATCGAGGGCAGCTGGCTGGAGGCCTGCATCGAACGTGTGCTTCGCGAACTCGGTCGGCGGGGGATCCGTTTCCGGCCGCATTTCTGGCTGTCCGACGAGTGGTTCACCCCCGACGGCATTCCCGGCGTTGCGGTGCCTTTCTACCTGGCTCATCCCCGGCTGATCGAGCTGGAGCGCAGGCAGATGCTGGAGGCCGAGGGCGCCACCCGGGAGTCCTGCCTGAAGATCCTCCGCCACGAGGTCGGGCACGCCCTGGACCACGCGTACCTGCTGCACCGCCGCCGGCAGTGGCAGGCGGTGTTCGGTCGCTCCTCCAAACCCTACCCGGAGTACTACCTTCCGCGGCCTCACAGCCGGCGCTACGTCATGCACCTGGACCTGTGGTACGCCCAGAGCCACCCGGACGAGGACTTCGCCGAGACCTTCGCGGTCTGGCTGGGCCCGCGCGGGGTCTGGCGCCGGCGGTACAAGGGCTGGGAGGCCCTGCGGAAGCTGGAGTTCGTGGACGAGCTGATGAAGACCATCGCCGGCCGGCGGCCGCTGGTGCGGTCCCGGGCGAGGATGTCACCGGTTTCCGCCTGCCGGAGGACCCTGCGCGACTATTACATCGACAAGCGCTCGCGGCTGGCGCGGAGCGGCCCGGAGGTCTACGACCAGGACCTTCACCGCCTGTTCTCCGCCGCGCCGGAGCACGTCCGGCGGGTCTCGGCGGCCGCCTTCCTGAGGCGCGTCCGCGGCGAGGTCCGAAGGCTGGTGTCCCGCTGGACCGGGGAGTACCAGTACACCCTTGACGTGGTGCTCAAGGAGATGATCCGCCGCTGCCGGGAGCTGAACCTGCACCTGGCCGGTCCGGAGGAGCAGGTCAAGACCGATTTCGCGATTCTGCTGACGGTTCAGACGATGAATGAGTTGTACAGCGGTCATCGCCGGATCGCCTATTGAAGAGGGCCGCCGAGTCTTGACGCCGACACTTGCCGCTCCCCGATCCGCCGTTGCAGGAAGCCGCAGGCGCAGGAGCGGCCGACGTACCATGAGGAAGATCCGCGTCCTGGCGCTGATGGACCGGGACCTGCTGCCGCCGGCCGACGCCGCCGAACGGCAGGACCGCCAGGCCGCGCCCTGGCGGACCGAGTATGACGTCCTGACGGCGCTTCGGGCCCTGAACTATCCGGTCTGCCCGCTGGGGGTGGCCGACGACCTCGGCGAGATCCGCCGGGCGATCGATGACTTCAGGCCGCACATCGTCTTCAACCTCATGGAGGAGTTTCACGGCGAGGCGGTCTTCGACCAGAACGTGGTCAGCTACCTCGAACTGCTCCGGCTGCCCTACACCGGCAACGGGCCCCGGCCGCTGATGCTCGCCCGCGACAAGGCCCTGGCCAAGAAGATTTTCGCCTATCACCGCATTCCGGTTCCGGACTTCATGGTTGTGCCCCGCGGCAAGAGGGTCCGGCGGCCCGGCAGGCTGAAGTTCCCGCTGTTCGTCAAGTCGCTGCTGGAGGAGGCCTCCCTGGGCATCGCCCAGGCATCCATCGTCGACAACGACGAGAAACTGGCCGAGCGCGTGGCCTTCATTCACCACCGCATCGGCACCGACGCGATCGTGGAGCAGTACATCGAGGGCCGCGAGCTGTATGTCGGCGTGCTGGGAAACGAACGACTGACGGTCCTGCCGCCGTGGGAGCTGCGATTCACCAAGGCTCCCGAGGACGTGCCCCGCATCGCCACCGCCAAGGTCAAATGGGACCTCGACTACCAGCGCAAGCAGGGTATCGTGACCGGCCGGGCCAGAGACCTTCCGCCCGGTGTCGAGGACCAGATCGCCCGGCTCGGCAAGCGGATCTACCGCTGCCTGGGCATGAGCGGCTATGCCCGCATCGACCTGCGGATGACGCCGGAGGGGCGGATCTTCGTGCTGGAGGCCAACCCCAATCCCCAGCTGGCCCAGGGCGAGGATTTCGCCGAGTCGGCCAGGGAGATCGGGATCGGCTACAACCGCCTGATCCAGCTGATTCTCCACCTGGGGCTGCTGCGGGCCCGTTCCTGAGGCCCGGCCCCGCGGCCCTCCGACGGCCCTCCCACAGCCGCGACCTTGCGTCGGCCGGCCCGTCGCCGGTTGACCGTCCGGTGTCAGGAAACCGAGGCGCGGCCAGACGGACCTGGGAAGGCGACGACTTCCAGCTTCACTTGACGACGGCATCCACTGGACCGCCGGGCTTCGGTGGGACCGAGAAAAAATGAAACCCCGGTAGAGAACCGGTCCCGGCAGGGGTAGAATCAGCGCGGCTTGACGGAGTACGCGAGGGGCTCGCTCCAGCCGCACACCTCATCCAGAGGCTGTAAGTCGCCGTATGTCCGTCCGGACGGTGCTCATCAGTGGTCCGCCCGCCGTCGGCAAGAGCAAGGCCGCTGCGCTGATCGCATCGGAGGTTCTTCCGGGGGCCCGCTACTACCTGCGGCTCCGGCTGCACGCCGGCGACGGGCCATTGGCGACCGTGCCGTGCGCCGAGGCTGGGGACCGGCCTCCCGGGGAAGGCTGGTCGGGAGCCTTCACCGTCTTCTACGCCCCTGAGCGGCTCTTTGAAATCCTCCCTGAAACCCTGCGGCTGGTCCGGAACCTGAACCGCGACGCCTGGGTGCTGATCGAGTCGCTCAGCGACCCGGCCGTGCGGTCGGCCTACGGGTACGACCTGAGCCTGTTCGTGATGCGCGTGCCCGAAAGCCTCGAGGACGTCTTCCGCCCCCGGGCCGAGGCGGCGGCGCTCGTGCGAGAAGCGATGCTGGATACCGGGGCCTTCGCCGCCGAAATGTTCGGCCTGCCCCCGCTGCCGACGGTGGACGCGGACCTCGAACGAAAAGCAGCCGGAGGCCCCGCGGGGGTTGAGCTTCTGCTGAAGAGCGTCCAGCGGGTCATGCCGGACGAGGAGTACGAGGCTTTCCTGGCCACGCCCCTGGGCGCGGAAGTCGAGGCCCGGGCCCAGCTGCGCCCGGCCTACCAGGCCATGCTGGAGGCCGAGGTCATCCTGGTCAACAACGAGCTGGGCGAGGAGACCCTTCTTCTGCGGGCCTTCGTCCAGCGGCTCAGCGGGCTGCTCTCGCGCCGGCTCCAGGCGATCCACGGCCGGGGGGTGCTGTACTGGGGCAACCTCGACGACGCCGCCGACCCGGTGCGCGTGCGACTCTGCCGGCGTCTGCGGGGCCTGCTGGGCATCCGGGAGCCTGCGCCCCAGGAGTTTCCGCCGTCGCCCTGACCGGTCTCACCTCAGCCCCGTGCCCTCCGGCAGGACCACCTGAGGCTCGAACCACCATGGGCAGTCGGGCCACAGCGGCGGGGCTTCGGCAAAGGTGATGTCGCCGACCACTTCCAGGCCGTCCAGCGGGGCGGCCTTGACCCCGCGCTGCGTGACCGCATAGACGGCGTTGTCGATAAACACGCCGCGCGTGGGGCCGTAATACCCCACATAGCAGCCGTCGTCGTCCAGGCCCGGCGAGGTGGGTATCCGGGTCAGAAACTCAAACCCGCCCTCCACCGTCACGCGGTAGACGTACAGCCCGGTGAAGCTCCGCGTGCCGAACTCCGCTCCGGTGGTGTCTCCCTCCCACAGGTCGATCGGCAGGGCCAGGGCGTTCAGCGGCCTGAAGTGGTTGAGGGCCTTGGGCTGACTGTTGGCCTCGCTGTGGGTTCCCCGGCCGCCGATGATCACCTCGGCGGGCCGGCCGTTGACCTGATGGACCCTGGGGCTGGTCATGTCCGACACGTCATAGATCGAGAGCTTCACGCCCTGCACCCAGGCCCAGGAGCCGTTGTCCTGGGCGTCCTTGCCGATGGCCAGCAGGTGATTTTCGTCCAGCAACTGAAGGTGATCCGAGTAGCCGGGCACCTTGAGTTCGCCGGCCACGCGCGGGTTGGCGGGATCCGAAAGATCCACGGTGAACAGCGGGTCGATCCGCTTGAAGGTCACCAGGAAGCCCCGCGGGCCGATGAACCGGGCGGCGTAGAGCCGCTCGCCGATGCCCAGGTCTTCGATCCGGCCGACGATCTCCAGGCCGGTGCCGTTGACTCCCAGCACGTACAGGCCGGTGCGCTCCTCGGCCTGCCAGCCGAACTCGTCGATCATCGTGGCGATGCGCAGATGGCCCTCGTGCTCGCCCAGGGAGTACTGGTTCAGCGGGCGCCCGGGGACCATGCCGCTGGCCACGTAGTCGGTGCCGGAGTCGGTGAAGGCCAGCTTGTGGATGATGGTGTCGGCATGGGATCCGCCGGCGAGCCAGTCGAACTTCGTATCGGTGATGTACAGGGCTTCGGTGCTGGCGTAGACCGTGCCGGCGGCGGCGGAAATGGCCGTGGTCGTCACCGGGGCGGCCGGGTCGTCCAGATGGACGGTCACTGCCAGGGTGATCGCGAAGCCGTCGGGGTAGACCGGGGCCATGAACGACGGCCAGTCCGCCACGTCGCCGGAGGCGACCACGCCGTCCGGCCCGACATGCCGGTAGTCCGGGATCCACTCGCCCAGGGGGATCCGGTCGATGGCTTCGGGCGTGGCCGGCGACGGCAGGCGGGGCTCGGCGGACAGAACCAGGTGCAGTCGCCCGTCGATCATCCGGCTGGTGACCAGCAGGCCCTGGAACCACAGCTTGTGCTCGATCTCCGGGCGGGCCGGGTCGGTCACGTCGATGACCACCACCGCGGTCTGACCGCCCTGGGGCCAGGGCGTTTCAATGTCCGCCGCGGCCGCCGGGTCGGCGGTCCCGGCGGCCCGGGCCCAGGACATGGGGCCGCCCGATTCGGCCCATCCCGGCACGCCGGGCATGGCCCAGCCGTAGGAGCCGCACAGAGCGATCAGTTTGCCGTTCCACAGGTAGAGCGAGTCCCCTGGCGCCGGCAGTTTGACGGTGGCCAGCTCGGCCAGGCCGGCCGGCGGACGGGCGTCCACCACGTGGACGTTGAAATCCTCCAGCACATAGATTGTCTCGCCGTCGTTCTTGACCACGTCGCTCTCGTCCACGCCGGCTTCCTGCACATTGGTGGTCGAGAACAGGCCCTCGGCGGGCAGGGGTGACCCGGCCAGGGTGTCGCGACCATCGACGGCCGGCTCAGCCGGCGATGCGCACCCCAGCCCCTGAGAGGCAAGACCGAAGAAGGGCGTCGCGTTGATGCGATGCTTGGCTTGCTGGGCCAGGTAGGCCCGCAACTCTTCGGCTGACCCGAAGGATTTCATCGCCGGCACGCGCGCCGGGTCCGGCGCAGGATTGACCGGGGGACAGCCTGACCCGCTGATCCCAAAGCCCACAGCAAGCAACAGAAGCGGCAGAAACTTCCTGAGGTGCATGGTTACTCCTTGTGTGCTGGTGCGGGGCTGCCTTGCTGCGTCCGGGTGGCCGGTCGTCCGGAGCATGCTTCCGGGCCGGCGGATCCCGGGTATCGGGTCCGTGGCGGGTCCCTGTACCGGAGGACCACGGAGAGCCGCGGCCGCGCCCAGGCCGCCGGTCCCCCGGACCGCCGGAGTTCATTGTACCCTGCAGGCAAGTGTCCCGGGCTCTGACAACGCCGGCGGGGTTCGGGCTGAGACCCGCCGGGTCCACGGCGCGAGCCCCCGAGGTATTTCAGTGTAACTTTATCTCATCTTGTGGCAGGCTTTTCCCGCACAACGGGGATGCGCGGGCCTTGGAACCTGTCGCAGGGCCCCGGCCGCATGGGTCCGATCATCGGGGTTTGGCATGTGGTCGGGCCGGCGGCGGCCCGGGGAGGGTGAGTACCGTGCGCCCCCGGGGATTGGCCCGGGCGGCGGGGGATGGCGGGGCCCTCGCGCCGCCCGTGGCGGCAACGGACGGGCGATTCGCCCAGGCGGCGGGGGGCGACGGGGGTGGTTTCCGCGTCCGGGGTTTTTTGGGGAAACCTTGTCGGCCTGGAGCCGTATAAAGGTCGGGAGCCGTAAGATCGGCATCCCCGGGCGCGAAAAAAAATCGCGGAGCGGCGATTTTGGGCTTGGTATCCGGGTGCCCGGCGATTATAATGCACCCAGACGCGATCACACCCCCCCCCGCCTACCTGGAGGGAGTAGCCGCCGTGGTGGGTGATCGGTGACCAAGAGGCGGCACCCGCAAGACCCGCTGGCTGGAGTCGGGTACAACGTCAGTGTGTCGCATCGCGCTGGGTAAGTGACGCCGGCAGGGCGCGGGCCCTGTCAGCGAGGGTGATGAGCATGGCTTCTGAGGAACCGAACGTGGAACTGGGGCAGACGCTCCAACGCGTGGGCGATCTGAGATTTGCGCTGTATCGCCGGCCTTTGCATCCGGAGCTGTTCTGCATTCAGCAGAGCCGCCATATCGAGCGGGCCGCGTACCAGGCGGACATCTGGGTGACCGGGCTGGCTCACGTGGTCATGACTCAGTCGGCCGGCCGGTGCGTGTCGGAGGTGACCACGGACGACGTCGAGGTTCTTCCCCAGAAGGGGCTGGTGACCTCGTTCCCGTTCCGGGGTGAGCGCGACCACATCGAGGAGTTCGACGACGGCATGCGCTACATCCTCTCGACCCAGGTCGAGCGGATGAACCAGAATCTTTTCCAGGCCTCGCACCGCGACCTGCTCCATTACGGAAGCAGCCGCGGGATGCTGATCCACTTCGAGGAATGGACCGAGGTGGACAACCTGGCCCCGTTCAGCTTCATCGACTTCGAGGCCCGGGACCGCGAGATTCACATTCAGGCGTTTCACGCGTTTCCCAGCGAGTACACGATCGTCAAGACCCAGTCGATCTTCGAGGTCGGCACCAAGGTTTCCGGCGGCCGCAAGACCTCGCGGCGCTGATCCCACGATTCCCGCTTCCGGTGCCCCGGCGGTTCCTCGGCCGGCCTGCGCCGCGTCCTGCGCGCCGAGGTTTTCCATGCGCTGCCGGCCGGTCGTTGCGGGTCTGGGGCCGGGGAATGAGCCCGGGCCGGACCGGCGGGTCACCGGGGCCGGCGTCCGGCGCACCGCAGAGCCTCCCGCGCCGCCTGATCCAGGAAGACGTTGTCCAGCCCCAGGGCGATCAGGGTGTAGCCCTGCTCGACCGCCTGGCGCACGTTGTCGGGCGCCGGGCGCACGACGTGCATCCCCGCCGCCCGCCCGTGCGTCCGGCAGGCCTCCCGGAAGCGGGCCAGGGCCTCCTGGACCCGGGGATGCTCCAGTCGGCCGGTCAGACCCATGGAGCCGCTGAGATCCAGCGGGCCGATGAACAGCCCGTCCACGCCCGGCACCCGCAGGATGCCGTCCAAGTTCCCGATCGCCTCGAAGTGTTCGATCTGCAGGATCATCGCGATCTCGTCGTCGGCCGAGGCGATGCAGGTGTCAAAGTCCACGCCGTGCATGTTCGCGCGGCTGTAGCCGTAGCCCCGCCGCCCGCGGGGGGGGTACTTGGCTTCGGCCACCGCGGCCTCGGCCTGCCCGGCGGTGTTGACCATCGGGATGATCAGCCCGCGGGCCCCGGCATCGAGCACCCGGTGGATCCAGACCGGGTCGTTGGCCGGAAGGCGCGCGACCGGGACGCAGGAGAAACCGGCCAGCGTGCGGAACACGTCGGCCGTGGTCTCCAGGTCGATCGCTCCGTGCTCGAGATCCACGCACACCCAGTCGTAGCCGGCGCGGGCCAGGATCTCCGCGCAGGCCGGATGTCCGATCTGCATCCAGCCTCCCAGGGTCAGCGTGCGGTCCAGCAGAGCCCGGCGCAGCGGGTTGTTCATGGTTCCTCCGGCGCGCCCCCCGGGACGCGCAGCACCTCGGGGTTGAGCAGGGGCATGTCCGCCCAGCGTTTCCGCTCGGCCAGCCGGATGCTCTCGATGGCCGCGGCGGCCATGCGGTCGCAGGCCGCCTGGGTGCTGCTGCCCACGTGCGGGGTCATCACCACGTTGTTCAGCCGGCGGAGGTCCTTGCCGGGGGCGGCCGGGGCGTAGGGCTCGGTACGGAACACATCCAGGGCCGCACCGGCGGGCGTTCCGGCGGCCAGGGCGTCGTACAGCGCGACCTCGTCGATGACCGCGCCGCGGGAGGTGTTGATCAGCCAGGCCGACGGGCGCAGCATCGCGAGGCGCTGCCGGTCGATGAAGCCGGTGGTGGCCGGCGTGGCCGGAATGTGCAGGCTGACGAAATCGGCGTCGCGGACCGCGTCGGCGAAGTCGGACGTCAGCCGCCGGAAGCCCCAGTCCCGCCGCAGGGCCTCCTCGTCCAGTGCGGCCACGTCGCAGCCGGTGACGCTCATCCGGAAGCCCTGGGCGGCGATCCGGGCCACCCGGCGCCCGATGGCCCCGCAGCCGACGATGGTCAGCGTGCTTCCGGCCAGTTCCCTGCCCACCTGCGGGCGCCAGCATCCCTGTTTCAGCTGCGACGCCAGGGCAGGTGTATGCCGGGCGGCGGCCAGGATCAGGTTGACGGCGTGCTCGGCCACCGCGTCGTCCAGGACCCCGGGCGTGTTCGTGCACAGCAGGCCCCGGCGGGTGGCCAGGACCTTGTCGATGCCGTCGTGGCCGACGCCGAAACGGGCAATGACCGCGCCGGGGGCCAAGGCCTCGTAAAGCGGCCCGCGGTAGCTTTCCACGCCGACCACGACGTGTCGGACCCCTTGCCGGCTGACAATCTCGGCCAGGGCGTCCTCACCGGCCGGGGCGGGGCGGCATTCCAGGCCGGGTCCGCACGACCGGAAAACCGCCTCGGCCTTGCGGAACTCCGGCTCGGTGACCGCGACGAGACTCATGGGCTGCTCCCGTCACTCTGCGCAGCGGCCGAGCGGAGAATCGGCGGCGTGCCGGCCGCAGTCGGGACACGTGTTCAGCGTGCCGGGTCCGGCTCATTCTCGCGGAAGGCGGCTCTTCGCCTGCCAGGGCGGTACCCTCGCCCCCCGGCGGCCTCGCGATGCCTGCCAACCGGGCGAAAAGGTGCCTGCGCCGCTATCCTGGATGCCGGACAATCGCCGGTGCGGCAGTGTATCGCGGTGGGCCTGCGGAAGGAAGATCGAGGTCTTGCCGACCCGGTCGCAAGGCCCATCGGGGCTTCGAGGGCGGCCGGCGGGGGGGGGTCACGCCCCGGACCGGCCGGCGGCGTCACGGGCGTTCCGGCCGGCGTCGCCGCGCAGCACCTCGATGAAGCGCGTCAGCGCGGGCGTGAACACCTTGCGCTGGCGGTGAATGATGCCGATGGGACGTTTGAGGTCGCAATCGGCCAGGGGGACCGAGGCCAGCGTGCCGCTCTCCACCTCGCGCTGGACGGTCGGCTCCGGCAGGATGCTCAGCCCCGCGCCGATCTCGACGGCCTGCTTGATCGTCTCGATGTTGTCGAACTCCATCACCTTGCGGACCACCACCTTGCGGACCCGGAAGCAGCGGTCCAGCTCCTTGCAGATCGCCAGCTCCCGGTCGAAGGCCACGAAATCCTCGCCGTCGAGGTCCTCGGGGGAAACCGCCGGCCTGCGGGCCAGGTGATGCTCCGGGTGGCAGACCAGCACCATGCGTTCGTCGCGCAGGGGGATCGCGCTCAGCCCCCGTCCCTCCGTCGGATACGACACCACGCCGATATCCACCTCGTCGTTCAGCACCGCCTCGTAGATCTTGCCCGGCAGGAGGTATTCCAGGCGCACCTTGGCCCGCGGATGGAGGGTCATGAAGGTCTGCATCGCCCGGTTCATGTTGTGCAGTCCGACCGAGTAGATGGCCGCGACCCGCACCAGCCCCGACACGGTGCTGCGCAGGGAGCCGATGCCCGCCTTGATCGTCTCGTAGCGGTGCAGGATGTCGCAGAGCCCCTCGTAACAGAGCTCCCCCTCGGCCGTCAGGTTGAACGGGCGGCGGCGACGGTCGATCAGCTGGGCCCCGAACTCCCGCTCGAGGTGGTTGATCGCCTGGCTGGCGGCCGACTGGGTGATGCCGTTGAGCCTGGCTCCCTGAGAGAAGCTGTGACAGCGAACCACGTCGCAGAAAAGCTTGAAACTGTTGATGTTCATGCCCGCCCCATAAGTCAGCTTAATGATAAGGATAACACGTTCTGTTTTCAGTGGATCATCGCCTTGTCTTCTCAAACAGTATCCGATAGGCTGATGTCCGCCTCGATTATACTATAACACCGATCTAATAAAATCGGCATACCGGACCCTTCGGGCGTCACCATGCGGGGAGGCCTGCGGCGGGCCGGCTGAAATGGCGGAAAGCCCAACGAAAGGAAATGCAAATGGCCTACGTCGATGATGTCATGAATGAGGTCACCCGGCGCAACCCGGGCGAGCCGGAGTTCCACCAGGCGGTCTGGGAGGTGCTGGAAACCCTGGCCCCGGCCCTGGATCGGCATCCCCGGTACCAGAAGCACCAGCTGCTGGAGCGGTTCGTCGAGCCGGAGCGGGTCATCATGTTTCGTGTGCCCTGGACTGACGACAATGGACGGGTTCACGTCAATCGCGGCTACCGCATCGAGTTCAACAGCGCCATCGGTCCCTACAAGGGCGGCCTGCGTTTCCACCCGACCGTGAACCTGAGCATTCTGAAGTTCCTGGCCTTCGAGCAGATCCTCAAGAACTCGCTGACCACCCTGCCGATGGGCGGGGGCAAGGGCGGTTCGGACTTCGATCCCAAGGGCAAGTCGGACGCCGAGGTCATGCGCTTCTGCCAGTCGTTCATGACCGAGCTGTGCCGGCACATCGGCCCGGACACCGACGTGCCCGCCGGCGATATCGGCGTGGGCGGACGGGAGATCGGCTTTCTGTTCGGGCAGTACAAGCGGATCCGCAACGAGTTCACCGGCGTGCTGACCGGCAAGTCGATGAACTGGGGCGGCTCGCTGATCCGGCCCGAGGCCACCGGTTACGGCGCGGTCTACTTCGCCGAGGAGATGCTCAAGACCCGCGGCGACGGCTTCAAGGGCAAGGTCTGCACCGTCTCGGGCTCGGGCAACGTCGCCCAGTACACCGTCGAGAAGCTCAACCAGATGGGGGCCAAGGCGGTCACGCTGTCGGATTCCAACGGCACGATCTACGACCCGGCGGGCATCGACGCCCAGAAGCTGGCCTACGTCATGGAGCTCAAGAACGTGCGGCGCGGGCGGATCGCCGAGTACGCCGAGAAGTTCCCCGGGGTCAGGTACATGGAAGGCGCGCGTCCCTGGGGCATCAAGTGCGACTGTGCCTTCCCCTCGGCCACCCAGAACGAGATCAGTGCCGAGGACGCCCGCACCCTGGTGAAGAACGGCTGCTTCGTCGTCAGCGAGGGGGCCAACATGCCCACCGAACCGAAGGGCGTGGAGGTCTTCCAGGAGGCCAGGGTGCTTTACGGCCCGGCCAAAGCGGCCAACGCCGGGGGGGTGGCTACCAGCGGCCTGGAGATGTCGCAGAACTCGCTGCGGCTGAACTGGACGCGCGAGGAGGTCGACGACCGGCTGCACAAGATCATGATCGCCATCCACGAGAACTGCGCCCGGACGGCCGCCGAGTACGGCAAGCCCGGCAACTACGTGCTGGGGGCCAACATCGCCGGGTTCACCAAGGTGGCCGAGGCGATGATGGACCAGGGCGTGGTCTGATCCGCCGGCCGGCGGTCCCCGACGGCATCCAGGGCCCCCGCGCGTCGCGAGGCGCACGGGGGCCTTGTGCTGCGCCGGCCGGATGACGCGGTCCCGGGCTCAGGTGCGCAGCTGCCGCCCCAGCCGCTGCTCCACGGAGGCGACTTTGCCTTCCAGGCGGCCTTCGGCCCCGCGCCGCCAGTCGATCTTGATCGTGCAGGCCACGCGGTCGCACGAGCCGGTCATCCGCTCCAGGCAGGCCCGGACGACGCCCATGACCTGGTCCCACTCGCCTTCCAGCACCGTGCCCATCGCGTTCAGCCGGTAGGGCACCCCGCTTCGGTCGATGATGTCCAGACTTTCGGCCACCCGGGCGCCGACCGACTCGCCGGCGCCCAGGGGAAACATCGAGAACTCCAGCAGCATGGCCATTGGCGGATCCTCCTGCAGGGAAAGGCTTTAGGAAGGTCGGTGCCCGCCGCGACCCCCGAACGCCCCCGGCCATCCATCATAGTCCGCCAGCCCGGATCGGGAACCGGCCGGGGGTCGCCGCAAGGCCCCCGGCGGCGGGTGGTTCTCTGTGGTTCCGCAAGGGACGTCGGGGGCGGTCTTGGCCGAACCCGGCCCGGCGCGATCCGGGCGGCCGGCGGGACGGGCTTCAACCGCCGTTGGCGGGGCGATGCATCCTGTGGTGATGACGGCTTGTTGACGCCGGGATCAAGTGGTACAATACATTTTGTTCTGATCCCGGACGAGGAGGCATCGGCCGGAACCGGCTCGATTCCGGGCCGGGGATGGTCGGCTGGGACCGGAAGCAGGGTTGGGGCAGGGTGTTGGCCACGTCGTTGTTTCCGCTCACCGCGGAAGTGGAAGCCCGTTTTTCTGTTCGCTCCTCCCTGAGACCGATACGCAGGCGAGGACTTCTTTGCGAGACAATGACGGTCGGCCGACGGAGTCGGCGTTCACACCCGGGTGACGGTCTCCCGGGCAGGGACAACAGAATCGGGACGCAGCTTCATGTCGGCAGAGCCGGGAAGCAGGAGGAGATGCCATGAACACGCGATGGTTCCGGGTGGCTTGCTGGGTGCTGGCAGCCGGTCTGCCGGGCACAGGGCCGTTGGCGGTCGATCGGGCCCGCGCGGACGGATACCAGCTGGTGCTGATTCCGCCGCTGGATCCCAACTATCCGACCACTTATGCCTATGGGATCAACAACCAGGGCGTCGTCGTGGGGAGTTCGGCGGTCCGGATCGATGAGAACGACGTTCCCGCCCACACCTTCGCTTATTTTCACTCCACCGGCGCACTGCTGGACCTTGGCACGCTGCCGGACCAGGAGCCGGGAGAGCAGGCCCTGGGAAGCTGCGGCTACGACATCAATGATTCCGACATGGTGGTGGGTTGGTCGCAGTATTCCGGTACTCACTTCACGAACGCTCATGCCTACCGCGTGCCGGCCATTGCCGGCGCGGCCATGCAGAGCCTGGGAACACTGGAAGGCCCCTGGAGCGGCGCCTCGGGAATCAACAACGCGGGACTCATCGTCGGGACGTCCACGGCCAGCGACGGTCGAATCCGTGCCTACCGCTGGACGGAATCGCAGGGCATGGTCGAATTACCGGGCTGGAGTCCCAACCGCACCGACGCCTCCGGCATCAACAACCTCGGGGCCATCGTCGGCGCCCGGACGGTGCCGATCAACCCGAACATGGGTTATTTCCGGGCGGTCTTGTGGCCGGCGGATGGCAGCGAACCGGTGGATCTCGGTACGCTGGGCGGCCAGAGCAGTTCGGCCCGGGCCATCAACGACGCCGGCGTGATCGTGGGCGACTCCCAGATCGCCGGCAATGCGTACAGCCATGCCTTCCGCAAGGTCGGGGACGGTCTTCTGGAGGACCTGGGCTCGCTCGATCCGGAGGGTTCGAGTTATGCCGTGGCCGTCAATGCCGCCGGCCAGATCGTCGGCTGGAACTCGGTGCGGGCTCCGGGCGGAGAACTGCATTACGTCAATCACGCCAGCCTGTGGCAGGACGGTCAGTGGATCGATCTGCACGAGACCTTTTTCCCGACATGGGCGTCTTCGACGGCGAGGGGCATCAACGACGCCGGCTGGATTGTCGGTTACGGCGTCACGGGGGACTACCCCGGCGCACCCACGCGGGCCTGGATCCTGATTCCCGAGCCGGCGACGCTGGCCCTGCTGCTCGTGGGCGGCTTGCTGGCAGTGAAAGGTTCAACGCGACGGCAGAAGGGCCTCTGACGCCGGTCGGCCGGCGGTCCTTCGACGACGCGAGCGTCTGAGGCCTGGCGGCAGACGCCGACGGGTACAAGAACGCGCGGCGCAACCCGGGCCAAAGGCCCGGCCGCCAGTCGGCGCGGATGTCATCGCAGCCGTCGCCGCAAGCGGTCCGGGCCGCGATCCGCTAGGCCGGGACTGCGCAAACAGGTTGCGCAGGCTTTTGTTCAGTGCTCCGGGTACCGGATCGCCCGCCGGATTCCGGCCACGACCGGCGCAGCATGCGCGGCGTGCATCGGGCCGGATGTCGAAAGCCCCCCGGACCACCCTGGCGCCCGGATGGACACATTCTGTAACGGGGAAGCAGGGAAGGAGCAGGGGACCCGCCGGGTACCCGGAACATCGCGCGGTTACGCCGGCCGGGAACACCGGCCAGCCGGAAGCGCCGGCCGGGGCCTGCGGAACAGCGGCTGGGCGGCCACGGAGCCGTCCTTGACAGTCCAACCGGTTGCTCATAAAGCAGGAACGACCGGTCGCGGCGCAACGATCCTGCGGAGGCTGACCCGCGGAGGCTGACGGCGGGTTGCTGGCCGGGCTGAGGGACGGAGGGCTGGCCGGCAGACCGTACGGCGGCAGGGCGCGCCGCCGGGGCGGGCAACCGGACCGCCGGCGGAGGGCCTCGTGGCGCGGCCATGGGCGGCCGGGTTGCGCTCTGCGGCCCGGGGGGCTTACAATCTGCCGGGCGTCGACCGCCGACCGCAGGGCGGAGTCTGGCGGCGGGCGGGCCGGCGGCAAGCGAGCGGCCGGCCTTGCGCGATCGGCGGGCGCAGACCGGCTCGCGTCTCCTGCGTCCTGCGCGGCGCGGGCGGGCGGGCCCGGCGGAGTGCCGGATGAGCGATTATTTCCGCGACATCTACCTGGCGGTCCGCACCATCCTGACCGGCATGCGGATCACGCTGCGCTACTGTTTCGCCCGCACCATCACCGTGCAGTACCCCGACGTGGCCCCGACGCTGCAGCCGCGATTCCGGGGCATCCACTGGTTCGAGATCGAGAAGTGCATCGCCTGCGACCTGTGCGCCAAGGCCTGTCCGGTGGACTGCATCTATATCGAGAAGACCGCCCCTCGCAAGATCGACAAGGAGACCGGTGTGGCCATGGGCGGGGCCCTGGTCCGCTATGCGATCGACTATTCCAAGTGCATGTTCTGCGCCTTGTGCGTGGAGCCCTGCCCGACGGACTGCATCCACATGGGCAACGTGCACGACCTGTCGGGTTATGACCGCCGGAGCATGATCGTGGAGTTCACCGAGCTGGCCCGGCAGGGCCTGCAGACCCCCCAGCCGGTCTGGATGCTCAAGGGCCGGCTGCCGCCGTGGGCGGCGGGGATGAAGCAGGAGTGGGTGGAGCGCGGCCGCCCGCGGCGCGAGCAGATGGTGCTGGCTCTGACCGAGCAGAAGCCGGCCCCCAGGCGGCCGGCGGGGGCCGGGCAGGCGGGGGAGCCCGGCAAGCCGGCGGCCGGCGGGCCGGAACCGGCGGGAGCAGGAGCATCATGAGTGGGGCCTCAGGCGTGCTGATCGCGGAGGCGGCCGCCGGCGAGGGCGGGGCCCTGCTGCTGCAGGGGCTGGCGGTCCTGGTGCTGGCCGGGCTGGTTATGGTGCTGGGGGCCCTGCTGTTCGGCCGGCTGCGGCGTCCGGCGGTTGCGCACCCGGACAAGCTGGAGCCGTATGAATGCGGCGAGCCGGCCATCGGCAGCAGCTGGGTGCAGTTCAACCTGCGTTTCTACGTCGTGGCCCTGGTTTTCCTGGTTTTCGACATTGAGCTGGCGCTGTTCTGGCCGTGGGCGGTGGTTTTCGGCGGCGGATCGGCCGATCCGGCGGCCGGCCGCCGG
>CAZSYS010000006.1:0-13567 GCA_964611365.1 uncultured Planctomycetales bacterium | reverse complement strand
CGTTCGTGGCGGCTCGCCGCGAGAAGCGCCCGCGCTCGGCTCGGGTTCGTCGAACGGCATGGCAAACCGCATGGCGACCGTTGACGCGCGGCGGCAGCTTCGCTAGCGTGCCGCGCCTCATGACCCCACGCGATGCTGCCGCGTCCAAGAGCCGGATCCGGTGCGGCTGGCGGCCACCTGGGACATGTTGTTCTTTTTCGGCGTGATCGTGGCGGGCTTCCTTTACCTGTGGCGTTTCGGCCACCTCGACTGGGTGCGGGCCATGGGCGCGGGGCAGGGAGCTTCGTCCGGCGGGTCCGTGGGCGGTGCGGGGAGCGGGGGCGAGGCCTGAGGCCGGCTTCGGCCGGGCGGGACGGACGATGAGCTGGATCGAGAACCGTTTCGAAGAGGGGCTGGTGGTCACCTCGCTGGACTGGGTGCTCAACTGGTCGCGGCTCAACAGTCTCTGGCCGCTGACCTTCGGGCTGGCGTGCTGCGCCATCGAGATGATGGCCACGGGCATGTCCAGGTTCGACCTGGACCGTTTCGGCATGGGGGCGTTCCGTCCCACGCCGCGGCAGGCCGACCTGATGATCGTCGCCGGCACGGTCACCTATAAGATGGCCTCGCGGGTGCGTCGCCTGTACAACCAGATGGCCGACCCCAAGTACGTGATTGCCATGGGGGCCTGCACGGTGGGCGGGGGTCCGTATTTCAAGCACGGCTACCACGTGGTCAAGGGCATCGACCTGGTGGTGCCGGTGGACGTCTACGTGCCCGGCTGTCCCCCGCGGCCGGAGTCGCTGCTGGAGGGGCTGATGCGTCTGCAGGACAAGATCCGGGGCCGGACCATCGCCCGCCGGCCCGGTTCGACGGACGTCGCCTGAGGCCCCGGAGCGTAACGAAGGATGACGCCTGAGGAAACCGCCCGTCTGATCGGATCGGCCTTTCCCGACGCCCTGGCGGATGCGCCGATGGACACGCTGCATCCGGCGGTCGGCGTGGTTCCCGGCCGCTGGCACGAGGTGGCGCTGTTTCTGCGTGAGGACCCGCGTCTGCGGCTGAACCTGCTGCGCTGCCTCAGCGGCGTGGACCGCATCGCCGAGGGCCGCATCGAGCTGGTGTACGACCTGATGTCGATCCGGCCGGGGGGCGCGGGCCAGGCGTGGTCCTGCGGCGTGCAGGCGGCGGTGCGCATCGGCGTGCCGCGCGACGGCGGATCGCTGCCCAGCGTGGCCGACGTCTGGCCGGCCGCCGAGTGGCACGAGCGCGAGGTTTACGATCTGCTGGGGGTATCGTTCAGCGGTCACCCGGATCTGCGGCGGATCCTGTGCCCGGACGACTGGGTCGGGCATCCGCTGCGCAAGGACTACGTTTTTCCGGTCGAGTACCACGGGATTCCGGGCTCGACCGAGTTCGGCCAGAGGAGTCCGCGGCACTGAGCGGCCGCGGCGGGGACGACGGGCATGCCGGACGCCATGTTCACCGCGGAGCCGGACCTGCTGTTCGACGCGACGCGCGACGGGTCTTCCGGTCTGCGCACCGAGGAGATGCTCATCAACATGGGGCCGCAGCACCCCAGCACCCACGGCGTGCTGCGGCTTCTGCTGCGGACCGACGGAGAGATGGTGGTCGAGGCGGTTCCGCACATCGGCTACCTGCACCGCTGCGCCGAGAAGATCGGCGAGAACGTCCAGCCGTACCAGTTCATCCCCAAGACCGACCGGATGGACTATCTGGCGGCGATGAACAACAACCACGTGTTCAGCCTGGCGGTCGAGAAGCTGCTGGGCGTCGAGGTGCCCGGGCGGGCCCGGTACATCCGGGTGATCATGGCCGAGCTGAACCGCATCGCCTCGCACCTGGTGGCGTTCGGCACCTACGGGCTGGACATGGGGGCGTTCACCGCGGTGCTCTATGCCTTCCGCGAGCGGGAGTACATCCTGGATCTGTTCGAGGCGGCCTGCGGAGCGCGGCTGACCTACAGCTACATCACCATCGGCGGGGTGACCTTCGATCTTCCGGACCGGTTCCTGGAGCGGCTGACGGAGTTTCTGGACTACTTCGAGCCCAAGATCGACGAGTACGACCGGCTGCTGAGCTACAACCACATCTTCGTCAAGCGCACGGCCGGGGTGGGGGTGATCTCCGCCGAGGATGCGATCGCCTGGGGGCTGACCGGGCCGTGCCTGCGGGCCAGCGGGGTGAAGTGGGACCTGCGGCGGGGTATGCCGTACGAGCTCTACGACCGCCTGGACTTCGACATTCCGGTCGGCCGGCCCGGCGGCGGCGACATCCCCCGCAGCGTGGTGGTCGGCGACTGCTGGAACCGCTACTTCGTCCGCATGCAGGAGATGCGCGAGTCGGTGCGGATCCTGCGGCAGTGCATCGCCGGGATCCCGGACGGCGAGGTCCGGGCCAAGGTGCCCAAGAACGTCAAGCTGCCGGCCGACGAGGTCTACTTCGAGGGCGAGAACCCCCGCGGGCAGCTGGGCTTCCTGGTCGTGGGGGACGGTTCCCCGATCCCCTGGCGGGTCAAGGCCCGCGGACCCTGCTTCTGCAACCTGTCGATCACCAGCCACGTCTGCCGGGGGGTGCTCCTGGCGGACGTGCCGGCGATCATCGGCAGCATCGACATCGTGCTGGGCGAGGTGGACCGCTGAGCGCCGTGGCGGTGCTTCCGGGCCGGTGTGCGGGCGGATAGAATCAGGTTGCGGCGGGCCGGCGTGCGGGCGCGCGCGAGCCGGGCCGGGCCGCAGGACTGCCGGACAGCCATGACCGAGTTCACCGCACAGGATGCCATCCGGCCGCGGTGGAGCCCCGCCCTGCGGGCCCGGGCCGTCCGCCGCTTCATGCTCGCCGGGCTGATCATCATGATCGGCACCGGCGTCGCCGCGGTGTGCCTGGAGCTGCTGGGCCGCAGCCTCAGCCCGCTGTGGCTGACGGTGGGCATCGTGCTGCCTTCTCTGCTGGCGTTCGCTGCCCTCTTCGTGGTGTTTGCCATCACCTCCCATGCTCTGCTCGGCCGGCTGCTGGCGCGGCTGGCATTCGTCCTGTTCCTCGGTTCGCTGGCCGGAATCGCCGGCGCCGCCTGGGGGGCCTCGGTGCTGTTCGGACTGGTGGACCGCATCCTGGCCGCCCGGCCGGACCCCATCGCCCAGACCATCTTCGGCGGCGAACTGACCACCGACGAGATCGTGCTGTTCTTTGCCGCCAGCCCGGACGATCCCCGGGGGCTGGAGGCGCCGCCGGCCCTGGAGGTGGTGGCCTACCTGTTGTGGCCCTTCCAGTTCCGGATCCTGCGGGACCTGATTCTGGCCTTCGTGATCCTGGGATTCGTGTCGATCACCGCCAGCTTCGCGATCTGGTGGGAGCGGAAGGTGGCCGGCCGCATCCAGAGCCGCCTGGGGCCGATGCGCGTCGGCGGCTGGCACGGCTGGGCCCAGGGTATCGCCGACGGGCTCAAGCTGGTTCAGAAGGAGGACATCATCCCGGGCCGGGCCGACGGACCGGTCTTCCGGCTGGCGCCTTACCTGGTCTTCATCCCGGTGCTGACCGCCTTCCTGGCCCTGCCGTTCAGCGACCGCTGGGTTCTGCGCGACCTGGAGGTCGGACTGGTGCTGGTGCTGGGGCTGCTGGGCATCGACGTGATCGGCGTGATCCTGGCCGGCTGGGCCTCGCACAACAAGTGGAGCATGTACGGGGCCATGCGCGTGGCCGCCCAGATGGTCTCCTACGAGATTCCCATGGGCATGGCCCTGCTGCTGCCGGTCATGGCCGCCGGCACGCTGCGTCCCGGGGCGATCGGGGCCCTGCAGGACGGCGGCTTCCACACCTGGCTGGCGTTCTCCAGCCCGTTTCTCTTCCTGGCCGCCGGCGTCTACTTCGTGGCCTCGCTGGCCGCGTGCAAGCGGGCCCCGTTTGACCTGCCGGAGGCCGAAAGCGAGCTGACCGGCGGGTTCCACACCGAATACAGCGGCTTTCGCTGGGCGGTGTTCTTCTTCGGCGAGTACGCGGCCATGTTCGTGGTCTGCGGCCTGGCGGTGCTGCTGTTCCTGGGCGCCTGGCACTCGCCGCTGCCGGCCTCGTGGGGCGAGTCCCTGGCCGGAGGATCGTGGTGGCAGCGGGGCCTGTACGCCCTGCTGTTCAGCGGGCCGGCCTGGTTCATCGCCAAGACCTACGTCCTGCTCTTCGTGCACATCTGGCTGCGGTGGACGCTGCCCCGCATCCGGATCGACCAGGTGATGTACGCCTGCGTGCAGGTCATGCTGCCGATGACCATGCTGCTGCTGCTGGGGCAGATGCTGTGGCAGCTGCTGGTGCCGCCGGACGGCCTGGCGGCGCGGCTGGCCAATGCCGTCTGCACGCTGGCGGGGGCGGCGGTCGTGGCGGCCTTCGTCGGCACGGCCGCCTGGGGCCTTCTCCACCGGCGCCGGCTGGTCGGACCGCTGGCCGTGGATCACCTGCCCGGATCGTGAGTCCGGCGTGGCGGCGGGCAACGGCCCCGGCCGCGGGAAGGAGCGAGCTTCGAGGATGACCGCTTCGCTGCCTCGATCGACCGTGGTGGCCGTGCTGGCCGGGCTTGCCTGGGCCGGGCCGGCGTGGGCCCGCGGCCCCCGGACCGCCGGCGCGGCCGAGATGGTCGGCATTGAGCCCGAGGCGCTGATGTTCTACCTCCTGGGCGGCCTGGCGGCGGCCTGCGCCGTCGGCTGCGTGATGTCGTCGCGGGTCGTGAGGATGGCCCTGTGTCTGTTCGGGGCCCTGGGGGCGGTCGCGGGCCTGTACCTGCTGCTGCACGCGAACTTCCTGGCCGCGGTGCAGCTGATCGTCTACGCCGGCGGAACGCTGGTGGTGATCATCTTCGGCATCATGCTCAGCAGCGCCTCGGCGGCGGCGCGGTACCGGGCCCGGCCGGCGGAAAAGGCCGCGGCTGCGGCCGTGGGGCTGCTGCTGCTGGCGGGGCTGGTGACCGCGGTGGGGCGGATCGACTGGTCCGGCGGGATGGCGGCGGTGCCGTCCGCCCCGCCGGGCGCCGGGGTGGGCCGGGCGCTGCTGACGACGTACCTGGTGCCGTTCGAGCTGTCCAGCGTGCTGCTGCTGGCGGTGATGATCGGGGCGGCCTGGCTGGCCGGAGGCGGCCGCAGGTGATGCCGCCGGCCGGTCCGCGGCGGGCCGGGCGGCGGAGGAGTGCGTTCGGATGGGATCGATCACGCTGATGCACTACCTGGTCCTGGCGGCCTTTCTGTTCTGCTGCGGGCTGGTGACCATGGCGGTGAAGCGCAACGCCGTCGGGATCCTGATCGGCGTCGAGCTGGTGCTCAACGCCGCGAACCTGAACCTCGTGGCCTTCGGGCGTTACCGGGGCGGCGGCATCGACGGGCAGGCGACCGCCCTGTTCGTGATCGTGCTGGCCGCGGCCGAGGCCGCCGTGGCCATCGCGATCTTCATGAACTTCTACCGTCACCTGACCACCGTGGACGTGGATCGGGGCGACCTGCTGCGGGGATAGAGATCGTCGATGTCCAGCCTTGAACTCATGCTTCTGGCCGCGACGGTCATTCCGCTGGGCAGCTTCCTGCTGCTGGCGCTGGCCGGGGCCCGGCTGGGCAAACCGCTGGCCGGCTGGGTGGCCACGGCGGCCATCGCCGCCAGCTGCGTGCTTTCGGGGGTGGTGCTGGCCGGCTGGAACGGGATGGATCCGGGCGCCCGGGCTGCGGCGCGCAGCGCTCCGGTGTCGTGGACTTTTCTGGGCGACGTGCCGCTGAAGGTCGGGGTCAACCTCGACGGCCTGACGGTGGCCGTGTTTTTCATGGTCACGTTCGTCTCCACCTGGATCCACGTGTTCAGCATCGGTTACATGGCCGGGCACTCCGACGAGATCGACGGCCGCAGCAAGTTCCACCGCTTCTTCGCCTTTCTGTCGCTGTTCTGCTTCAGCATGCTCGGCCTGGTGATCGCCGACAGCCTGGCGCTGATGTTCGTCTTCTGGGAGCTGGTCGGCCTGTGCTCCTACCTGCTGATCGGCTTCTACTTCCACAAGCCCGGCGCCTCGGGCGCGGCGATCAAGGCCTTCGTGGTCAACCGCGTCGGCGACATGGGCTTCATCCTCGGGCTGGGCATGGTGTACTGGCTGCTGGGGGACCTGTCGCTGGCCGGGGCGTCGCGGCGGTTCGCCGAGGCCTGGGTGGATCCGGAGTCGCTCCTGCGGCAGGCCGGTCCGCTGGGGCTGAACCTGGCCACCTGGCTGGGGCTGCTGCTGTTCTGCGGGGCGGTGGGCAAGAGCGCCCAGTTTCCGCTGCACGTCTGGCTGCCGGATGCGATGGAGGGTCCGACGCCGGTCAGCGCCCTGATCCACGCGGCCACGATGGTCGCCGCGGGCGTCTACCTGGTGGCCCGCATCTTCGTGCTCATGACCCCTCAGGCGCTGCTGATCGTGGCGGTGGTGGGCTGCGTGACCCTGACGCTGGGGGCCCTGGTGGCGATCGTGCAGACCGACATCAAGAAGGTCCTGGCCTATTCGACGATCTCGCAGCTGGGCTACATGATTCTGGGCCTGGGGGTGGGGGCCTGGATCGGGGCGCTGTTCCACCTGCTGGCCCACGCCTTCTTCAAGGCGCTGCTGTTCCTGGGTTCCGGGCAGGTCATCGAGGGCTGTCATCACGAGCAGGACATCCGCCGGATGGGCGGGCTGTGGCGGCGCATGCCGGTGACCTGCGCGACCTTCCTGGTCGGGGTGCTGGCCATCGCCGGCGCGGGCATCCCCGGCACCGCCGTCGGACTGGGCGGATTCTTCAGCAAGGACGAGATTCTCGCGGTCGCTTACAGCCGGGTGTACGGGGGCGAAACGCACGGCCACGGCGGGCACGGATCGGCGGTGACGGCGGACGGCCCGTGGGCCATGGCGGAAAGCGGCCGGGAGGCTGAGCTGTCGGACACGGCGGCGGGCACGGCTCACGGGCAGGCACCGGACCCGCTGCCGGCGGTGCTGTTCTGGGTGCCGGTGGTCGTGGCCTACATCACGCCGTTCTACATGATGCGGTGCTGGTGGCTGACCTTCATGGGCCGGCCGCGCGACGCCCACGTGCACGCCCACGCCGGCGAGTCGGCGCTGATGGTCGTGCCGCTGGTGGTGCTGGCGGCCGGCACGCTGGTCTGCGGACAGGTGCTGTTCCGGCCGCTGGTGGCCGGGGTCGCTCCGGCGGGGCTGCTGGTCCCGACCGTCGACGGGCGCAGCCTGCACGAGGCCCACCACGCCCTGGTGCCCATCGTCGGCGGCGCGTTCCTGGCCGGATTCGCCGCCGCGGTCGCGGTTTACGCCCGGGGGCTGCGCGCGGCGGCGGCCATTGCCCGCCGGCTGCGGCCTCTGCACCGCCTGCTGGAGCACAAGTTCTACTTCGACGAGCTCTACGGGCTGGTTCTGGTCGGCGGGACGCATCTGCTCAGGAATCTCTGTGCTCTGTTCGACCGGGTCGTGGTGGACGGGATCGTCGATGCCCTGTCCGCCGCGACGGTACGGCTGGCGTGGTTCAGCGGCCGGGATGTCGACGAACGGATCGTCGACGGGGCGGTCCACGGCGTCGGACGGACCGCCTGGGAGCTCGGCGGGGCGGCCGGGTCGCTGCAGACCGGGCGTATCCGGCGGTACATTCTGCTGGCGGCCGGAGGCGTGACCGTGATGGTGTGGCTGGCGCTGGCCGCGGCGGGCTGAGCGGCCGGCGATCGGAATGTGCGTCTTCGGCCGGGTCCCGGCCGCAGCGCGAGACGGAAACTCAGGGGCCGGATCGAGGGATCGTGCGGTGGAACACGGCAACCTGCTAAATCTGCTGATCTTTCTGCCCGCCGTCGGGGCGGTGCTGTGCCTGATCGTGCCCGGCACGCGCACGGTGAAGGTCGTCGCGGCGGCGACCACCGCCGTGGTGATGCTGCTGTCGCTGGGGCTGTTCCGGCATTTCGCGTGGTGGGGCCGGGGCGAGGGCTGGCAGGAGGCGGTTTTCGGCGGGTCGTACGGGGAGCGGCTCTACGAGGTCACGCGGCTCGACTGGATCCGCCTGGACGGGGCGACCATCCAGTACTTCGTCGGCATCGACGGTCTGAGTTTCCCGCTGGTCATCCTGACCACGCTGATCACCTTCCTGGCCTGCCTGGCCAGCTGGAACATCGAGAGCTGGAAGATCAGCCGCGGGGTGCGGGGCTATTTCGCCCTGTTTCTGCTGCTGGAAACCGGCATGATCGGCGTGTTCTGCGCCCTGGATTTCTTCCTGTTCTACGTCTTCTGGGAAGTGATGCTGCTGCCGATGTACTTTCTCATCGGCGTCTGGGGCGGTCCGCGCCGGGAGTACGCCGCGATCAAGTTCTTCCTGTACACCCTGGCCGGCTCGGTGCTGATGCTGGTGGTGCTGCTGGCCTTCTACTTCTACGCCCCGGTCCGCACGTTCGACCTCATCGAGATGGCGGTCAACGACCGCATCGCGGCGGTCTTCAACGCCGGGACCACCACCTTCCTGGGCTGGAAGTTCGCCACGGTGATGTTCCTGTTCCTGTTCATCGGCTTTGCCATCAAGATCCCGGTGTTCCCGTTCCACACCTGGCTGCCGGACGCCCACGTGGAGGCCCCGACGCCGATCAGCATGATCCTGGCGGGCATCCTGCTGAAGATGGGGGCCTACGGGCTGCTGCGGATCAGCTATCCGATCCTGCCGGCGGCGGGCGAGCACTTCGCCTACGCCCTGGCGGTGCTGGGGGTGATCAACATCCTCTACGGGGCCCTGTGCGCCATGGCCCAGACGGATTTCAAGCGTCTGGTGGCCTACAGCTCCATCAGCCACATGGGCTACGTCCTGCTGGGCATCGCGATCATGACCGTCGGCGGTCTGCAGGGAGCCATGTTCCAGGTCATCGCCCACGGCATTTCCAGCCCGATGTGCTTCTTCCTGGTCGGCGTGCTCTACGACCGGGCCCACCACCGCCAGATCGACCGGTTCGGCGGGCTGTGGCTGACCATGCCGGTCTACGGGTCGCTGGCCACGCTGGGTTTCTTCGCCTCGCTGGGGCTGCCGGGGCTGTGCGGCTTCATCGGCGAGTTCTGGGTGCTGGTGGCGACGTTCTCGGCCCCGTTCGCCTGGGCCCGCCCGATGGCCGTGCTCGCCGCCGCCGGCGTGGTGCTGACTGCCGGGTACATCCTCTGGATGCTCCAGCGGGTCTACCTCGGGCCGGCGCGGCCCGAGCACGCGGAGTTCCCCGAGGCCACCGGCCGTGAGGTCTTCATCCTCACTCCGATGGCCGTCTTGGCCGTCGCTTTGGGGGTTCTCCCCCAGCAGACGCTGTTCAACTTCATGAACGGGACGCTCGGGCAGATCTGCGACCTGTACGGCGACGGGGCCTCGATGATGGCTTTCGTCGCCCGGATGTGCCTGGGACGCTGACCGACGCGCCGCCGAGAGGCCCGACCATGACCATGCTGGCACCCCTGGCCGAGATCTGGATGCCTTCCCCCGCGGACCTGCGGCTGTTCGGCGCCGAGCTGAGCCTTGTCGCGGCGATCGTCGCCCTGCTGGTTCTCTCCATGCTTTTCGGCCGGTCCGAACGGCTGGGCGCCGGCGTCGCCCTGGCCGCGGCCGTGGCGGTGATCTTCTTCTGCCGCGACACGGCCGGCCTGGTGGATACCGCGGCCCGGGCGGGCCTGACGCCGCCCGGTGCGGCACCGATGCTCGTCGCCGACCGGTTCACGGTGTTCTTCAAGCTGCTGCTGGCTCTCTTCCTGGCGACGATCGTCTGGCTGTGGATGACCGGTACCGCCGCCGGCCGTCCGGAGCCCGGCCGGGTCCGACCGGTTCCCGCCGGGCCGGAGTTCTTCGTGCTGCTGCTGACCAGCATGCTGGGCATGTTGCTGATGGTCGCCACCCCGAATCTGCTGGTGATGATGATCGCCGTGGAGACGGCCTCGCTGCCGAGTTATGTCCTGACGGCCTCGGACCGGCGGTCGCGGGCCGGGGCGGAGGCGGCCCTCAAGTACGTGCTTTTCGGCGCGACGACTGCGGCGGTCATGGCCTACGGCCTGTCGCTGCTGTTCGGCCTGTTCGGCTCGCTGGACCTTCCGGCCATCGCCGCCGCCGCCTCCTCCGACGGTATGCCCGCGCTGGGCTGGATCGCGATGGCCGCCTTTCTGACGGGCGTGGCGTTCAAGATCTCGGCCGTACCGCTGCACTTCTGGTGCCCGGACGTGTTCGAGGGCGCGCCGGTGGAGGTCGCCACCTGGCTGAGCGTGGCCAGCAAGGCCGCCGGGCTGGGCCTTCTGCTGCGCATCGTCGCGGCCTTCGGCGGGGGCGTCCCCGATGCGACCGCCCTTCCGCTGGCCTGGGGCATCGGTCTGGTGGCCGCGGCGACCTGCACGCTGGGCAACCTGGCGGCCCTGCGGCAGGAGAGCGTCAAAAGGATGCTGGCCTATTCGTCCATCGCCCACGCCGGCTACATGATGATGGCCGCGGCCCTGCCGGCCGGGGTGGCGGGATACGGCGGCGTCCGTCCGGCGACGGCCGCGATCGTCTCGTACCTGTTCGTATATCTGCTGATGAACCTGGGGGCCTTCGGGGTCACGGCCATGGTCGCCTGGTCGCAGGGCAGCGACCGTCTGGCGGCCTTCACCGGGCTTGGCCGGCGGGCGCCCTGGCTGGCGGTGCCGATGAGCGTCTGCCTGTTCTCGCTGGTCGGCCTGCCCCCGCTGGCGGGATTCGCGGCCAAGTGGTGGCTGCTGGCGGCCCTGGCGCAGGGGACGGAGCGGTATCCGTGGTTGTGGTGGCTGGTGCTTGTGGCGGTGATCAACACGGCGATCAGTCTTTACTACTACGTTCGCGTGATCCGACAGATGTTCCTGGCGGACGACGCGCGGCTGGAGCGGCTGGCGGTGCCCGTCGGCGGGCTGGCCCTGGCCAACGGCTGCGCCGTCCTGCTTCTGCTGCTGGGCACCTTGGCGTTCGGGCTGATGCGCGACCGTTCCCAGGCCTATGCCGCCTGCCTGGCGGCCGGGCCGCCGGCCGACGTCCTTCCCGCCGGAGACCATCTCGGTCGGGGCGTGAGTCCCGCGGGTGACCGCGGCAGCGAGGCGGACCGGCCATGAGCGACGACCGCCGGATTGCCGGCCTCCTGGAAGAGTTGTACACGGCCGAGCGCGGGCATCTGCTGCTGCGCGTCCCTGAGATCGCCGCCTACGCCGATCGCCGCCAGGCCGTTCACCTGCGGACGGTGCGGCAGATGGCCCGGGAGGCTCGAGAGCACCTGGACTGGCTGGCCGAGGCCGCCGAGGCCTGCGGCGCCGGGCTTCCCCCGGCACCCGCGCAGGCCGGCACCGGGCACCTGCACTATCTCGAACTGCGGACGCTCCTGCCCCGCCTGATCGAGGGCACCTCGCGGCTTCTGCAGCGCTACCGGGAGTGTGCGGCTATCACCGCCGGAGGGGATCAGCAGGTCGATGAGGTCCTGACCCGCATCGCCGGCCGCCACCAGGTCCACCTGGATACGCTGACCGGCATCCAGGCGGAACTCCAGGCACCCTGCCGCTCCTGAGGGCACGCCGCCCGGCGGCGCGAGCATAGGAAAACGTGCTTTGCCCCCGGTCCTGCGCCCGGCTCGCCCGTCCGCCCCGGCCGGTCCTCACGTTGGCGGGCCGGGGTTCCGATAACAACGGTATGCGCATCGGCTTTCTGCTCGCTCCCGGCCAGTACGCTCCCGATTACGGGATCCTGCCGGGTTTCGGATATCTCATCGCCACGCTGCAGCGCGACGGATCGGGGTCGCCGGAATACCGCTTCGCCACGGATCCGGCCGAGCTCCTGGCCTTCCGCCCCGAACTGGTGTGTCTGACCTCGGTGACCAGCTGCTTCGGGCAGGCCCGGCAGTTCGCCGGTCAGCTTCGCGAGGCTTTGCCGGGCGTGCCGATCATCGTGGGCGGGCACCATGTCAGCGCCCTGCCTCACCGGCTGCCGGAGGAGATGGACGTTGGCGTCATCGGGGAAGGGGAGGAGACCCTTCTGGAACTGGTGCGTCTTGTCGGGCCCGGCGGCGGCTGGACGCCGGAGGTGCTGGCCGGTGTGGCCGGCATCTGCTGGCACGAAGGCGATCAGGTCCGGGTCAATCCGCCCCGGCCGCCGCGTCGGGATCTGGACACGCTGCCCTTTCCCGTCCGCACCGCCGGCAGCTTTGCCCCGGACGAGGCCAACATCTCCACCTCGCGCGGCTGCCCGTTCCGCTGCGTCTACTGCTCGGCGCGGCGGCATTGGGGTCCCCAGCGGCGTTTCAGTGCCCAATACGTGGTGCGCGAGATGGAGCACATCCTGGCGGTGCGGCCGGAGGTCCGCTCGCTGCACTTCATCGACGACCTGCTGATCGCCGACCGCCCCAGGCTGCGCGAGATTGCCCGCCTGATGGAGGCCCGCGGCCTGAACCGGCGTCTGCGGCTCAATGCCTTCGTCCGCTCCAGCCTGATCGACCGGGAGATGTGCGCACTGCTGGCGGGGATGGGCTTCGACGCGGTGCGCATCGGCGCCGAGTCGGCCAGCGACCGGGTGCTGCGGCTGATGGAGCCCGGCGGCAAGGCGTCGGCGGCGTCGCATTTGCGGGCCATGCAGCTGGCCGGCGAATACGGCCTGCGATTCGGGGCCAGCTTCATGGTCGGGTTTCCCGGCGAGACCCGCGAGGATCTGGCCAGGACGCTGAGTTTCATCCGCGAGCACCGCGGCCGCATGGCCCTGCAGGGGCTGTACCTGACCACGCCCTTCCCGGGAACGCCGCTGTGGGACCAGGCCCTGGCGTGCGGGCTGGTGAGCGAGGAGATGGACTGGCGGAGGCTGACCAACTCGCTGCTGAACCCCGATTTCGATCCGGAGGGTTTCGTTTACCTCAATGAGCACAATGTGCCGCGCGACGAACTGCTGGCCCGTGTCCGCGACAGCGGCATTGCGGCTCCCGGGGAGTTCGCGGCCACTCCCGAACACGCCGTCCGGGCGGCGGCCGCACGCGTGGCGGAGGTGCTGCGGCGCATCGCCGCCACCGGCGCGACGCGTCTGCTGGTCTACGGCGGGGGGGAGCACACCCGGCGTCACCTGGCCGACCTGGCTGCCGGGGGGCTGCAGATCGCGGGCATCCTGGATGACGCCGCGCCGGCCGGGGCACGACTGGGCGGCTATCCGGTCTATCACCCGTCGCAGGCCCCGGGACTGGGCGCCGAGGCGGTGCTGATCTCCTCGGATCGCTGGGAGGCCGACATCTGGGCCCGTCGCGCGGCCCTGCAGCAGGCCGGGCTGTCGGTCTGGCAGCTCTACGGCGGCCGGCACGCCCCCGCCGCGGGCGGCAACGGCGACCGCTGACCTGCCGCTCAGGCGGGGCCGTCCGCCGGCGGAGGCAGGCCTTCTGGAGGGGCTCCGGCCGAAGGTGTAACATCCTTCCGCGTAAATCATCCTTTCTGCGCACGGGAAGACCGGCCATGGCACGAAGCAGAACTCACCGCGGTTGCTCGCGGCGCGAGGCGATGTCGGCGGTCCTCGCCGCCGCCGGATACGGCCTGTCGGCCGGCACGAGCCGCGGCGAGGCATCGGCT
>CAZSYS010000005.1:31683-34780 GCA_964611365.1 uncultured Planctomycetales bacterium | reverse complement strand
GTGATTGAGCCGCGGAGCGGTCGGCGGCCAGAAGACCGGCACGTCGATGTCCTTGATCTCGAGGTAGTATTCCAGGTCGCCGCCGGCCGGCACTTCCGGCGAAAGCTCCAGGCGGTACACGCCCCGGCCCGCCGGCGTCATGGCCAGGCGGCGGAACTCGCCGCGGCCCATGGGCCGGTGGTGCAGCCAGACCTGCTGCGGCTGCCGGACGGCCAGCACGATGGCCTCCAGCCGCAGCGGCTCGCCGGGGCACAGGCTGGTCCGGGCGACCGGTACGAACAGGCGCGTCGGGCCGGTGTAATCCCGGCCGGGCAGGGCGTCGGCCGGAAGCGGTTCACCCAGCAGTCCGGCCAGCTTCTCGCCGGGAGCCTCCAGCAGGTGCGGGAGGTTGTGCTGCTCCCAGTTGGCCACCGTACCCAGCTCGCCGGTGCTGCCCACGTGGGCCAGCAGGAGCCGGTAGACCTCGCCGGTCAGCCGGACCATCTCGCGCCGGATCGGCAGGGCGGTCTGGCGGGCCAGCGCCTGCCGCTCCTGCGGCGTCGGGGCCGTCTCGGCTGCCTTCATCGCCGCGTCGAAGGTCGCCCAGACGCAGTTGAGCTGCGCCACGGTGCGCAGGCAGGTCAGGGCGTTCAGCCAGTAGTCGAAGCGATCGAGGTTTCCGGCGCCGCGCAGACGTGGCCGCAGCCCCGCCAGTTCGTCGACGAAGGCGTAGGCCGGCGCGACCTGGTCCCACGGCCGGGCGTCGGGCCGGATGCCGCCGGGCCCCTCTACCCAGGTGATCGGCTCGGGCAGCCGGCCGTCGATCCGCTCGAAGATGCCGGCGATCTCGCCGGCGGCCTCGGGCCCGAAGTTCACGCGGGCCCAGTCGGCGTAGAAATCGCAGGTCGACAGGTCACGCGGCGCGGTCGGGCAGAGCTGCAGGTCGGCCTGGTAGTCCTTCCAGGCCGCCCCGCCGCAGTTGATCTTGCGTGTCGTGCCGGGCGCCTGCACCACGATGCCGGCGATGCAGGGAAACTCGACCTGCTGGAGGAATTCGATGACCAGCGGGCCGCCGGCCACCTCGACGTCCTCGAAGGTGATGTCCAGCGCCCGGTTCTGCCCGACCTTCTCGAACACGTCGAGCCGGTCGATGACCGTCCTGCCCTGGAGCCGGACGCCGAAGACGCGCTTGCCTTTTTCGGCATAATGAGGCTCGCAGAACTGCAGCGTCACGGCATACCGGCCGTCGGGCACGGCGATGCGGTAGGCCGAGAGGTTGTAGCGCACCGACTGGTACAGCGGGTCGTCGTCGGTGTCGGCGATGGGGTTGCCGGCGCAGACCACCACCTGCCCTCCGATGGCGCCTTCCTGACACGGCGGATCGATCAGCTCCACCGGGCCGTCGCCCCAGCCGGACTGGTCCCACGCCGCCCTGGCCAGGGCCGAGACGTTCGGGCCGAGGTTGCGCGTGCGCCAGTGGATGCCCATCAGCCCCGAGCATCCGTAGCGCCGGGCGTCGAAGGCGTCGCGGCGCATGCGGCCGGCCCACAGCTGCGGTGCGGCCAGGGCCGGGTCGTCCTCCAGCCACGGAATCGCCCACGTCGGGCGGTCCTTGATCCTGGCGAAGCCCGGATCGACCGGCTCCTTGCCGACCATGCGGTTGATGCAGCTCATGGGCATGTGTCTGGGCAGGACCTGGTCGAACATCGCCCGATCCTGCGGCGGCCCGAGCACCCAGCCGCAGGTGGCCAGCGTGAGGCCGGCACCGGAGGCTTCCAGGCCGGCCATGGCCGCCTTGATGTCGGCCAGCGTGGCCTGCACCTGCTCATCCTTGACGCCTTCCCACGTCCAGCCCTCCGGCGTCCACAGCCAGTAGTAGTCGACCGGACAGGCCGCGGCGATCCGGCGGAAGACGCCCTCGTACAGGGCCTGCACCGTCGCGGGGTCCGCCGCATCGCGCCCTGCGGCCTGCAGGCGCTCGCGGAGAGCCTTGGGCACGGTCAACGGCGTCTCGGTGCCCACGCACGTCCGGATGCCCAGTCGCCGGGCATAGGCGAACGCGTCCCGGAGCATCGCCGCGCACTCGTTGAACACCGCGTTGCAGGCCTCGGGGGTGGCCGGCCAGGGGGTGCGGCCCCGGCTGTAGGACGGGCCGTGCTCGTCGTCGGCGAAAAGCATGGCCGCGCCCCAGTGGTAGTCGCCGGTCTTCTTCGGGGCGTAGCCCCAGGTGCCGCTGGTGGTGGTGAAGTGGCGGGCCGGGTAGCTGAAGCGGACCGAGCCGTCCTCGCCGACATCCTCCGGCAGGCCGATCCAGACCACCGGCTCGGGCCCGACGCCGCCCTCCGGATAGGTGTGCAGGCCGAAGAAGTTCATGCCCATCTTGGCCATCTGGGTCAGGACGCTCTTGTACTCGTCCAGGCTCCACCAGTCCGGGCCCTCGGGGAAATCGTGGAACGGCTGGAGTCCCCGCAGGGCAAACAGCGGCCGGCCGGCCAGGTCGGTCTCCGGCAGAGGGTCGGCCGTCGGCTCGTCCGGCACGGTGTCGCCGTGCATGTAGAATCGCACGCCCAGACGCTCGATGAAGCGGCAGGCCCCGTAAAAGGTTCCGATCGGGTCTCCGCCGGCGATCAGCACGGCCCGCCCCTGGCGGCAGGGGAAGCTGCGCACCAGGTACTGCTGAGGCTGCAGCCGGCCGATGTCGGTCCCGCCGGGTATCGCGGAGGCCCACTCGGCGATCAGCGGTCGCTCCCTGCTTCCGACGATCAGCAGGCCGGGGCGCGGTTCGGCCCGGTCCGCCGGCACGATCTCCGGGGCCGTACCGGTCCGCAAATACAGGTAACGTCGCAGCTCCCGGGCGGCGAGCACCTCCGCCGCCGAGGCGTCGGAAGCGTGCACGACGGTCACATTGACGTCGGCCGCCGATGTGAAGCCCGCCGCAAGCGCGAGAACCGCCCCTGTCAGGGCAGTTATCCCTGTGTTCTTCATACAACTTCTCCTCAGCGCCGGCCATCATCGAGACCGGACGCGTCCACCGCCGCGGAGAGGTATACCGCAAGCCCCTCGGGCCCGCAAAGAAGCCCTGGAAAAGAGAAGTGCCCTCAGGTAGGCTCGGCACTGA
>CAZSYS010000005.1:13930-31583 GCA_964611365.1 uncultured Planctomycetales bacterium | reverse complement strand
GCGGCAGCGGGTCGTTTTCGTCGGGCACGGCCGGCAGGGGCGCCGGCCGCTACGGTGCTTCGCGTCGCCAGTGCGCGACCATGTTCGACGGCCGGCAGGGGCGCCGGGCGCTGCGGGGCGAGGACCTCGACACGCACGGTCGATCAGGACAGGAGGATATCGGCATGCAGGCTTGCTCATTCTCATGGCGATTTGTCACCGCGGCTCTGCTGCCGGCGGCATCGGCCCTGCTGTCGGCGGGGCCGGTTTCCGCCGCGGACGCCGCGGTCCGGACGCCGCTGCGGGCGATCCCGTTCCAGGAAGTCCGGATCACCAGCAGCTTCTGGAAACCGAGGATCGAGACCAACACCGCCGGAACGCTGGCCCAGTGCCTGCATCAGTGCGAGCAGACCGGGCGGCTGGCGAACTTCGCCCGGGCCGGCAGGCTTCAGGAGGGCCCGTTCCAGGGCAAGTTCTTCGACGACTCGGACGTCTACAAGGTCATCGAGGGCGCGGCTTATTGTCTGGCGCATCGGCGCGACCCGGAGCTGGAGGCCCGGATCGACGGGATCATCGACTGGATCGCAGCCGCCCAGCAGCCTGACGGCTACCTCAACACCTACTTCACGCTGGTCAAGCCGGAGGAACGCTGGACGGATCTCTTCCTGATGCACGAACTGTACTGCGCCGGGCACATGTTCGAGGCCGCGGTGGCCTATGCCGCCGCCACCGGCAAGACCCGGCTGCTGGAGGTCGCCCGGTGCAAGGCCGACCACATCGACGCGACGTTCGGCCCCGGCAAGCGCTTCGGCTACAGCGGACACGAGGAGATCGAGCTGGCCCTGGTCAAGCTCGGCCGGGCCACGGGCGAGCAGCGCTACCTGGACTTGGCCCGGTGGTTCATCGACGTCCGGGGCACGGGGCCGACGCCGGGCCAGGGCGATCGCGACCCGGCCTACATGCAGGCGCACAAGCCCATCCGCCGGCAGGACGACGTGGTCGGGCACGCGGTGCGGGCCATGTACCTGTACGCCGGCGTGGCCGACGTGGCCGCCCTGACCGGCGACGCGGAGCTGCTGAAGGTCATGGATTCGATCTGGAACAGCGTGGTGCTCCGCAAGATGTACATCACCGGCGGCGTCGGCTCGCGGCACGGCGGCGAGGCCTTCGGCGAGGATTACGAGCTGCCCAACGACACCGCCTACTGCGAAACCTGTGCGGCGATCGGCCTGGTCCTGTGGAACCAGCGACTGCTGCTGCTTCACGGCGAATCGCGCTTCGCCGACGTGGTCGAGCGGGCGATGTACAACGGCATTCTCTCGGGGGTGTCGCTCGACGGCCAGCGGTTCTTCTACGTCAACCCCCTGTCCAGCAAGGGCACTCACCACCGCCAGCCCTGGTACTCGACCGCCTGCTGCCCGACGAACCTCGTGCGTTTCATCCCCTCGGTCGGCGGGTACGTCTACGCGGTCGACGATCGCGGCGTGTGGGTGAACCTCTATGTGGGCTCGCAGACCCGCATCGCCGGACCGGCCGGCGGGCTGGGGCTGACGCAGGAGACCGATTATCCCTGGTCCGGAAACGTGACGCTGCGGCTGGAGCCGGAAAAGGCCGGGGCGTTCGAGCTGCGCTGCCGGGTGCCCGGCTGGTGCCGCGGGATCGCCTTCCAGGTCAACGGCCAGGCGCTGGATCCTCCGGTCGAGCGGGGCTACGCGGTGATCGGCCGGACGTGGTCGTCCGGCGACCGCCTGGAGATCCGGATGGACATGCCGGTCGAGCGGATTCAGGCCCATCCGGCGGTGGTCCACAACCGCGGGCGGGTCGCCCTGCAGCGCGGACCGGTGGTTTACTGCGTGGAGGCCGTCGATCACGGCGGTCGGGCGTTCGATCTGGTGCTGCCGCGGTCCTCGTCGCTGGAGGCCGTGCCCCAGCCCGGGCTGCTGGGAGGCGTGGTCACGGTCCGGGGAAAAGCCCGCCGGCTGCCGGCCTCGGACTGGACTGATCGGCTCTACCAGCCGGTCGCAGACGGCCGGGAAGTCGAGTTGACCGCCGTCCCCTACCATGTGTGGGACCACCGCGACCCCGGGGAGATGACGGTCTGGCTGCCGGAGGCCGCGGGGCTGGAGCCGTAGGTCCGGTGGCGGATGTGCGGCGAGAATCGGGCTGGGCGCCGAGCGTCGGGGCGTCGGCGGGTTGGCGGGCCCGGGCACGGCGCCGGGTGTCGGGCAGTCTGAAGCTTCGCGGGCGTCGGGGGTTAGACTCTCACCTGCGGTCTGAAAACCTGGCGGAAACAGCACGACCGCGGTGTCCGGTCCGCCGATAGACAGTTCACCCGGGTTTTCCGGCACGTTGCGCGGCCGGTTGATGGAGCGCCCGGGCGGTGCTACAATCCGCCGCGATCGGGGAATGCACGCCCCGGCGCGGCCCGCGCCCGGAGACAACCATGTTCGAGAGGTTCACGGATCGTGCCCGCAAGGTGATGGCTCTGGCCAACCAGGAGGCCCAGCGCTTCAACCACGAGTACATCGGCACGGAGCACATCCTCCTGGGTCTGGTGAAGGAGGGGTCGGGCGTCGGGGCCAACGTGCTGAAGAATCTGGACGTGGACCTGCGCAAGGTCCGGCTGGAGGTCGAGAAGCTGGTCAAACGCGGGCCGGACATGGTGACCATGGGCCGGCTGCCGCAGACCCCGCGGGCCAAGAAGGTCATCGAGTACGCCATCGAGGAGGCCCGGAGCCTCAACCACAACTACGTCGGCACCGAGCACCTGCTGCTGGGCCTGCTCCGCGAGCAGGACGGGGTGGCGGCCCAGGTGCTGATGAATCTCGGCCTGCGTCTGGAGGACGTGCGCGAGGAGGTGCTGAACCTGCTGGGCGCGGGGATCGAGACCGAGGAGGGCGGGGCTCCCGCGCCGCCGGGCGAGCCCAAGAAGGGCAAGAGCAAGACCCCGGCGCTGGACTCCTTCGGCCGCGACCTGACCGACATGGCCCGGGAGGGCAAGCTCGACCCGGTCATCGGGCGGCAGCGCGAGATCGACCGCGTCATCCAGATTCTCTGCCGGCGGCAAAAGAACAACCCGGTGCTGCTGGGCGAGGCCGGCGTGGGCAAGACCGCGATCGTGGAGGGTCTGGCCCAGAAGATTGTCAGCGGTGAGATTCCCGAGATCCTGGCCGACCGCCGGATCGTGGTGCTGGACCTGGCCATGATGGTTGCCGGGACCAAGTACCGCGGTCAGTTCGAGGAGCGGATCAAGGCGGTCATGAACGAGGTCCGCCGGGCCCGCAACGTCATCCTGTTCATCGACGAGCTGCACACGCTGGTCGGCGCCGGCGGCGCCGAGGGCGCGATCGACGCCTCCAACGTTCTCAAACCGGCCCTGAGCCGCGGCGAGATTCAGTGTATCGGGGCGACCACCCTGGACGAGTACCGCAAGTACATCGAGAAGGACGGGGCCCTGGAGCGCCGCTTCCAGCAGATCATCGTCGAGCCCCCGAGCACCGAGGAGACGGTCCTGATCCTGCAGGGCCTGCGCGACCGCTACGAGGCCCATCACCGCGTGCAGATCACCGACGACGCCCTCAAGCAGGCGGTCGAACTCTCGGACCGCTACATCACCGGCCGGGTGCAGCCCGACAAGGCGATCGACGTCATCGACGAGGCCGGCGCGGCCGTGCGGCTGCGGACCATGACCAAGCCGCCCAACCTCACCGAGATCGAGCGCGAGATCGAGAAGCTGCTCATCGAAAAGGACGAGGCGGTCAAGAACGCCGACTACGAGCGGGCCGCCGAACTCCGCGACAAGGCCGAGGTCGCCCGGTCCCGCAAGGAGGAGATGCAGAAGGAGTGGCGCAACCGGGCCAAGGAGGTCGACGGAGTGGTCGACGGCGAGACCATCGCCGAGGTGGTCGCGGGCATGACCGGCATTCCGCTGACCCGGGTCGAGAAGGACGAGGTCACCCGCCTGCTGCACCTCGAGGAGCAGCTGCACCAGCGGGTCATCAGCCAGGACGAGGCCGTGCGGGCGGTCGCCCGGGCGGTCCGCCGGTCGCGCAGCGGCCTGAAGGACCCCAACCGCCCGATGGGCAGCTTCATCTTCATCGGCCCCTCCGGCGTGGGCAAGACCTACCTGGCCAAGTGCCTGGCCGAGTTCATGTTCGGCAACGAGGACGCCCTGGTCATCCTCGATATGTCCGAGTACATGGAGAAGCACAACGTCAGCCGGCTGATCGGCGCCCCGCCGGGCTACGTCGGCTACGAGGAGGGCGGCCAGCTCACCGAGCGCATCCGGCGCCGGCCCTACTCGGTGGTGCTGCTCGACGAGATCGAGAAGGCCCACCCCGACGTGTTCAACATGCTGCTGCAGATCATGGAGGAGGGCCGCCTGACCGATTCGTTCGGCCGGCACATCGACTTCAAGAACACCATCCTGATCATGACCAGCAACATCGGGGCCGACCGGATCACCAACCAGGCCGACTTCGGCTTCACCCGCCGCGGCGAGGACGTCTCCTACGAGCGGATGAAGCAGATGCTCACCAGCGAGGTGGAGCGCTATTTCCGGCCGGAGTTCATCAACCGCGTGGACGAGCTGGTGGTCTTCCACAAGCTGACCCACGACGACTTGGTCCGGATCGTGGACCTCGAGATCGCCAAGGTCGCCAGGCGGATCGCCCAGCAGGGGCTGAAGCTCGAGCTCGACCAGGCGGCCAAGGACTTCCTCATCGAGGCCGGCACCGACGAGAAGTTCGGCGCGCGGCCGCTGCGCCGGGCGATCGAGAACAAGGTCGAGGACCGGCTCAGCGAGGCTCTGCTCCGCGGCGAGTTCAAGGGCGCCGGGCGAATCCTGGTCGGCGTCCGTGAAAACGCCGAGGGCGAGAAGGAGCTTTTCTTCGAAGGCCTGCCCGACGCTCCCCCCGGCGAGAACGCGGCCGTGGCCGCCGGCGAGCACCGCGAGGAAACCTGACCGGCCGGATCGATCCAGCCATCCGACCCGCAGGCCGTCGGCCGCCCCGGCGGCCTGCGGTGCTTTCCGCCGGCAGCGCGGCGGGTCGGGGCTTTCAGGGATCCTCGGCGCGCAGGGTCACGATTCCCCAGCCGGGCACCTCTACCGGGCCGGAAACCTCGCGGACGGGCTTCTCCGACAGGTCGCTGAGCCACACCGAGGCCGGCTGCGGATCGGGCCAGCGGACCGACGCCCGGACGGCCTTTCCGCCGGCGCCGAACAGCCGAAGGATCCGCGACCGGCCGTCGTCGCCGGTCTTGAAGGCGGTCACCAGGACCTCGTCGGGTTCGACGGCCAGGCCCGCCCCCTCGCGCTGCCCGGCGACGGCCGGACCTGCCAGCAGCGGCTGGCTGAGCCCGATCCCGAACCGGGCCGCCTCCATCGGGACATATCCGCCGTGGGGCCGCATCGCGTAGCGGAAGACGACCGGCCCCTCCTGCCAGGCGCGGTAGTTCGTGTGCCAGTGATTGTTCATCACCCACGAGTAGATCCTCTGCGAAGGCTCGAGCCGCTCGATCCAGGCCTGCGGGTCGCGCTGCGAGCCCAGCAGGTTGGCCGTCAGGCCGCCGATCTCCACCAGCGGCGCGTCCGGTGCCGCCCAGGTCACGCCGCGACCGTCGCCGGACACGTCCACCCAGCGCTGCACCGTGAACCAGTTCCGGTTGGCCCCGGGCAGCTGGTTCTCCTCCGGCCGGACCACCGCCCAGGGCACGTCCATGCGGACGACTCCCCCCGGCACGTCCAGCGCGAAACCGAAATGCAGGCTCTCCTTGGACTCGCGCGAGGCATGCAGCCAGTCGCCGGGCCTGGCCCGCACATCGGCCCGCCTTTTGTCCACGACGTTGATGATTTCCACGCGGTCCAGCCCGGCGATCACCCGGACCTCGCGGACCAGCCGGTGGCAGCCCGGGGCGTCGGACTCGGCGATCAGCGAAGCGACCAGCGGACCGGCCTCGCCCGTGCGGATCGTCACCGGGCCGGGGCGCTGCGGATGGGCGGCGTCGTCGCCGGCCACGAAGAGATACTCGTTCAGGCCTCCGGCGCGGGCGTCGGCGAAGTTCGCGTCATGGCCGCAGGATTTCAGCTCGACGATCGTCCCGGTGGCCGGGTCCAGCCGCACGGACACCAGGCCGTTGTCCAGGCGTCCGTCCGCGACCTGCACCGGCTGCGGCGCCCAGCCGGCTCCGGCAGCAAGCCGGAAGACCCGTCGCCCCATGGCCGGCACCCGCTCGGCCAGCACCGCCAGCGCGCCGTCGCGCAGCCGCTGCGACGGGACGGGCCGCCCCTGTTCATCGATCACCGCGTCGCCGGCCGCCGAGAGCGAGGGCGGTACGATCACCAGATCCGTCCGCGTCCAGCCGGTGGTATTGTAGACCGCCACCGCCGCCGGCTCGGGCCTGGCCCCCGGCGGCTCCAGGGCCTCCCGCAGCAGCTGCTCGGACTGCGCCCGGCCGTTGAGGGCAAAGGCCTGTTTGATCCGCCACTGTTCCTGCACAAAGGGGCTCTCGGGCTCGGTAATGCTGTTGTGCGCCCCCCAGGTATGCTCGCTGTACAGCAGGACTTCGCGCCAGGCGTCGTGGAAGCGTCGCGCCGGGAAGGGCCCCGGCCGCAGCATCGTCCACAGCGTCTCGGCCTGCACCAGCCGCTCGGCCGACGCCCGGTTGACGGCGGTTTCCAGCGCCGAGGATCCGGCCCCGTCCTCCCAGTAGGGGGTCCAGTCGCCCCGGAAGACCGGGATCGCCTCCCCGTGCCGGGCCTCCAGATCGGCGAAGGCCTCGGCCGTGGTCGAGATGCGCAGCTCCGGCCGCTGATAGCGCTGGTTCCAGCCGCGCACGAAGTCCGGGATCGCCTCGTCCGGCGGGGCGTTGTCGCTCAGGCCGCTCCAGCGCAGGTGGGCGACCTCGTAGGGGTAGCCGGTCCTGGCCAGGTGGGCCATGAGGTCGAGCACGAAGGCATCGGTCAGCGTGGACCGCAGCAGGTGCGAGACCGCGTAGCCCTGATACGGCACCAGGCAAAGCACCCGGTCCTGGCCCGAGGGCCCGACCCACCAGAACGGCCGGTTCTCCCAGGCCGTCAGCGTGCGGCCGATGCGGTCGCAGTAGTTCGGACCGATCGACCAGTAGCGCACGTTCGCCTGGGCCATGGCCGGGACCGTGCCCCAGGTGTAGCCGGGCACGTCGCTGATCATGGCCGCGCGGACCGGGGTGCCGCAGAGCTCGCCGAGTTCTCCGGCATAGCGGAACAGCCGCAGCAGCTCCTCGGGCCGGCACAGCCCGGTCAGCACGTTGCCGTAGAGGGCGTCCAGTCCGATCCAGCCCCGCCGCACCGCGTCCACGAATTCCTGCCGGCGCCGGGGCGTGGCCTCGCGGAGGTAGCCGTCCACCGCCCAGAGCACCTCGACGTTCCAGCGGTAGCGGGCCCCCGGCGGGTAGTGCTCCGTGGCCCCGGCCAGGGCGATGCCCCGCGCGATGTTGTCGATCTGCTTGCGCAGGACCTCCGGCTGCAGGGCCGTGTAGCCGATGTCCACGTGCGAATGCGGCAGGATGTGCAGCACCATGCGGGGCACCGGCGGCAGGAGGAACTCGCGGGACGCGAGGGTCTGTCCGCCGGCCTCGAGGGCGACCTTGCACTCCACCGGCGAATCCGCCGACGGCACCTGCAACTCGATCCGGTGCGTGCCGAAGCTCAGCGGCAGGGGCGACGGATCGATGCCCGTGACCCGCAGGACCGCCTCCAGCGATTCGGCGTAGGGATGATTCACAGTGACCCGCAGCAGCCGGCGGGGTCCCTCGGCGCGACGCTCGACCACCGGCGGCGCCAGCACGTCCATCGTCACCGCCGTCGGCGCGGGATCGACCGCCTGGACGCCGAAGAAGGTCATGGCCGCGCCGCCGACCGTGCCGTGGCCGGCGGGCCCCAGGCCGGTCACCCGCCATCGCACGCGTCGCACGGTGACCGGCTCCGGCAGCGGGTGCCAGGTGACGCCCCCGGGGCGGTGGACGTGCCGCACCTCGCTGCGGCCGGCGATTTCGCCTGCAGCCCCGATGAACACCAGTTCCGAGGACGAAATCGTCGCCGGATCTTTGCGATCCACGTGCCGCACGCCCGCCAGGCGCACCTCCCGGCCGAAATCGAACTCCACGAACGTCTCGGTGCCCTTGCCGTTGGAGGAGTACTCGGTGCCCTCGACGCCATCCACCAGGTGGGCGACGGCATAGAACCCGCCCGGGAATTCCTCGGCGGCCTGGACCACGGTCGGCGCGGGAAGCTCCTCGAGCCGGGTATATCCGCCGGCCGCGGCCGGGTTGACCCCTGCCGACCAGGACACCGCCCCCGCCAACGCCGCCGCGCCGACACTCCGCATCATCGTTGTCTCCTGAACTCAGCGCTTCCGCCTTCACCCCCGCGCCGCTGCGGCGGTCGGCAAGATTATAAGCCCTCTCGCCCCGGTCGATACCTTCCGGCCGGCGGCGCGGCCGGGCCGATTGACGGGCCGTCGCCCCCTGAGCCGGTCGGCGGAACGGCGGTAACTCATCCCCGCCCCCGGGACGACCGATATTCCAGGCATTGCCGTGACGCCGCCGGACCTGCGCGCCGGGGGACGCGGCAGAACCGGAGCACCCATGGAGCCGCTTGGCCTGCAATCCGACGGCCCCGACCAGACCGCCCCGGGCGCCGGTCCGCGCCTGCCGGGCCGCGGGGAGGACCTCTGGACCCGCGGCTGGGCGTGGCTCAACAGCCGGGCCAACCGCGGTCTGCTGCGCATCCTGCTGTACCACGGCGTCTGCGCCGATGCGCACGCCAGGGAAAGCTGGGTCCCCTCGCACTACGTGACCTGCAGCGCCCTGGACGCCCAGCTGACCGCCCTGCGGCGCGCCGGCAGGATCCTTGACCTGCGCGAAGCAGTGGCCCTGCTGCGCTGCGGCCGGCGATGGAACGAGCCCCTCTTTGCGGTGACGTTCGACGACGCCCCGGCCAACCTCCTGACGCTGGCGGCGCCGGTGCTGGCCGCTCACGGCGTCACCGCCACGATCTTCGCCTGCACCGACCGCCTCGAAGACGGGGGGCTGCTGGAGGACGACGCGCGACAGGCACTCTACGGCCCGGCCGGGCGACGCGCCACGGCGCCCGGATCCGGGCCCATCGAGGTTGAACGGATCGACCCGCAGGTGCGGGAAAACCTGCGCTGCATGCGCTGGGACGAAGCCCTGGCCATGGCTGTCATGGGACACTGGCTGGGGGCCCACACCCGCTCCCACATCCGTCTCTCGCACGCCGACCCGGCCCGGCGGATGGCCGAGATCGCCGGCAGCGTCAACGCCCTGCGGCGCCGGCTGAAGACCGCGGCCGTGCCGTTCGCCTGTCCCTATGGGCAGTCCGGCGACTTCGGCGCCGAGGATCTGGCCCTGCTGCGGGCCCTGGAGGTGCCGGCGGTCTGTACCGCCCGGCCGGGAGCCAACGGCCCGGGCGGCGACCCGCTGTGCCTGCGGCGCACCGGCGTGGGGCTGTATCACCGACCGACGCGCTTCTCGCTGGAAATGACCGGCCTGCTGGATGGCCGCCGCCGCAGGCAGGCCGCCAGGGGCTCCGCCGGCAGGCAGGCCCGGAACCTGGCATCGACGATGCCGCAGATGGCCTCGGAAGGCAGGGATGCCCGCCCGGCATGAACTCATCGACGAACCGGCCGTTCTTCGGACGCCGCATCAGCGGGCGTCGCCGGAGGACGCCGCGCCGCGGACGCCGGACCGCCGCGCCGGCGAACGCGACGACAAACCACCTGTCTGGGGGACGGTCTGCGACAGGCCTGGAATGCTCGCCCTGGCCCCGGAATGGCTCGCCCTGGCCGAGGGGAACGAGGCCTCGCTGTTCCGCACGCCTCAGTGGGTTCTGACCTGGCTTGAAACCATCGGCCGGAACGTCGAGCCGCGAATCCTGACCCAGCACGATCGTCACGACAGGCTGATCGGGCTGTGGGCGATGGGCCTGAGCCGCCGGCGGCGCGCCGGGCTGACCTGGCGGGTCATGGAACCGCTGGGCGACACCCTGGCCTCGGGCGATCGGCTGGAATGCCTGGCCGGCCGGCCCGGACTCACCGAGCAGGCCGTCGGACAGGTTCGTTGCGCGGCTGCCGAGGCCGGCGCCGACATCGTGTGCTGGCGGGCGATCGACGCATCGTCGCCCGTGGCCGCCCTGCTGGCCGACCAGGCGGCGTCGGCACGTATCCGATGGCTGCAGCGCGAAACCCTGCCGGTTCTGGACCTGCCGGCCACATGGGAAGCCTGCGAATCCCTGCTCACGGCCAGTCTGCGAAGCTACCTGCGGCGCCAGGAGCGCCTGGCCGCCGAACGCTTCGGGCTGCGCTGGCGGCTGAATGACGAGGATGTGCCGCTGGAGCAGGCTTTGGCGTCGTTCATCGACCTTCACGGCCGCCGGTGGAGCCTTCGCGGCCGCACCGGCAACTATGTCCGGCCGGAGCTGGTCGAGTTCGTTCGCCGGTTCTCTCTGCACGCCCACCGGCAGGGCTGGCTGCGGCTGCACCGCCTGTGCGACGGGACGCGCACCGTCGCGGCGCTGCTGGCCTTTCACCACCGCCGGCGGGCCTTCTACTACCAGAGCGGCTGGGATCCGGGCCTGGCGGCACTCAGCCCCGGCTCGCTGTGCATCGCCCGGGCGATGCGCACGGCCATCCGGGAAGGCATGACGGTCTTTGACTTTCTGCGCGGCGACGAGCCCTACAAGCATCGCTGGGCCGACCGCCGGGAGCACACGCTGACGCTGGCCGAGCCGCTGACGCTCAAGGGCGAAGCGATCCTCCGGGCCGCCGACGCCCGCCGCCGGCTGCGGAGCTGCCGGGATCGAATCTCCGCGTGGCGCGGGTTCCGCGGAGCCACGACGGGTCGCGATGCCGACCAGGCGGGCCCGCGGGAGGGAGGCGCGTGACTCCGATGGCGGCCCGGCCTGCGGAGAAAGCGTCGGCGGACGCTCGTCGGCGGGGAGATGCCTGTCCGACCGAAACCGCCATCGGGCCGATCCGCGTCTGCCAGGTGCTGTACCGCTGGTCGCGCTGCGGCCTGGAGCTTCAGCTGGCCGCCCAGGCGGCGGCTTTCGATCCCGCGCGGGTTTCCTGCCGGGTCGCCTCGGCCCTGCCGCCGGAGGAGCGCGTCCCCCCGCCGGATCGCCGGATTCCGGTGCACTGGCCCGTCGAATCGCGATCCTCGGCCTTCGCCGGGTGGCTGGCGGACCTGCTGCTGGAGACCCGGACGCAGGTCGTTCACGCCCGCGGGCTGTGGGTGCTGCCCGACGCCCTGCGTGCCGCCCGCCGGGCCGGCGATCTTCCCGTGGTGTTCAGCTTCCACGGTTTCGACGACGCCAGCCGCGGCGCGCCGTGGTGGCGCAGGCGGATCTGGCGCAACGCCCTGGCACGCTGCGCCGCCTGTGTGGCGGTCAGCCGGGCGGCCCGATCGGACCTCGCGGCAACGCTGGGCTGGCCGGAAGAACGCGTGAAGGTAATTCACAACGGCGTGGACGGCCTGCGGTTCGCCCCGACCGCCGACCGGCGGGCCGCGCGGCTGGCCCTGGGCCTCGACGGCCCGGCGCCGCTGCTTCTGTGCGCAGGCTCGCTGATGCCGGTCAAGGGCGGTGACATCCTGATCGAGGCCCTGGCTGAGGCCCGCATTGCTCCCGGCGGCGTGCGGGTGTGTTTTGTCGGCACCGACCACCTGGACGGAGCCCTGCAGCGGCTGGCCGCCGACCGCGTCGGTCACCTGGACGTGCGTTTCGTGGGCAACCAGGAGGATCTGCGCCCCTGGTATGCGGCCGCCGACGCGGTGGTCGTGCCGTCGCGCAGCGAAGGCTTCTCGAATGTGATTCTCGAAGCGATGGCCTCGGAACGCCCCGTCATCGCCACTCGTGTGGGAGGCAATGCCGAACAGGTCCTTCCGGGCCGGACCGGCTGGCTGGTGGAGCCCGGCAGTCCGCGATCCCTGGCCCGGGCCATCCGAGAGCTGCTGTCGGATCCGCTGGAGGCCCGGCGGCGCGGATCGGCCGCCCGCGTCCGGGCCCTGAAGCTCTTTCCGATTGAGCGCGCCGCCCGCCGCTACCAGGCCCTTTACGAGCAGGTCGTCGCCGATCGGCCGATCGCCGCCGGTGCTGCCGCTGCGCTAAAAAGGCCGGCACCCCCCGCAGCCGCGTCTTCGGCGGCTTCTCAAGCCTGGCCGCTGAGCGACCCCGGCCTGATCTGGCATGCCTACGCCCGCGTGGCCTGGTGGCGCCTGTTGAGCGTGCTGCGGACTTCCGCCGGCGACCGGGTCGTGCTGCCGGACCTGATCTGCGACGTGATGACCGAGCCGGTCGAACGCCTCGGCCTGGAGGCCCGGTTCTACCGGAGCGATCCGCTGCGTCCGGTGAGCGCCGACCATCTGGCACCGCATGTCGACGGCCGGACCTGCGCCGTGCTGGTGATCCACTATTTCGGCCTGCCTCAGCCGATCGCCGGGGCCGCCGGCTTCTGCCGGGCGCGCGGCATCCGCCTGATCGAAGATGTCAGCCAGGGCTTCCTCAGCGCCGACCGCGACGGGCCGCTGGGCCGCACCGGCGACGCGGCCCTGTTCAGCTTCCGCAAGACGTTGGCCCTGCCCCACGGCGCCGGACTGGTGGTCCACGACGACCGGCTGCGCGCCGCCGTGCAGGCCTGCGCGCCGCGTCTGCCGGCGCCGCGTCGCGACGTCTGGCGCTTCGTCGGCAAACAGCTGGATCGCGTGTTGCTGGGCGGGCAGGCCGAGCATCTGCTGGACGGCGCCCGCGCCCTTCTGCGATCCGCGCCGCCGACTGTTTCCGACCGGCCCTCGCCGCTGGACCCCTTCGAGCCCTGCCTGGTGCGACCCAGCCAGGCCGCCCGATGGCTTGTCCACCGCTGCGACCCGGAGGTCGAAATCCGTCGCCGTCGCACCGCCTATGCCCGGCTGCTCGAACGCTGGGATCGCCAGGCCCTGCCCGGTCGACCGTTGCGGCCGCTGCCGGCCGGCTGCGTGCCCTACGCCTTTGCAGTGAAGCCGGAGGCAGGGCAGGAGGCGGCCGAAGCCGCCGCGGTGCTGAAGGCCGCGGGCCTGGCCGCCGAACCCTGGCCCCGTCCCCCGCGTCAGGTCGCCGATGAGATCCGGGACCGCCGCTGGGTGCTGGTGCGTCTCTGAAGTGCCCCGGTCATGCACGCCGCTCGGGCGGGGGCCCCACGGGGTTTCCGTCGGCGCCCCGGATTCCGGGCCGCTGCCGGTCCTCGATTGACCGCGGACGGCTGCGGCGGGACAATCTCATCCGGCTGATCCCGGGCGCGGCCGCCCGGGGGCCGGGGGTGTCCGCCGATGGTCCCGCGCAAGCCCGGTCGCCTCGTGCTGTGGCCGATCGCGGCACCGATCCTGTGGATCTGCGGCCTTTGCCCGGCGCATCCGGTGTACATGGACCACGTCGAGCATGCGGCCCGCGTGATCGTCGGCCCGGACAACATCGACATCCGTCTCAGGCTGACGTTCCACGAGTTCCGGTCGCTGGCCGAACGCCGGTCGATGGACGCCGACGGCGACGAGGTGCTCGGTCCGACGGAACGCCAGGCCTACCTGAAGCGCATCCTGGGCGGGCTGGCCGACCGGATCGAACTGGAGGTCGACGGCCGGCGTCTGCCGGTTCTGGACCTCTACCCGCCGCGGCTGGATCTCATGGGCGTCCAGGCCGTCTCCCTGACCCACCACGTGCTGGAACTGAGCTTTTTCGCCCGGACACCTGCGCACCTGGGCCCCGACAGCTGGCTGGTGATGCGCGACCGGCTCTGGCCGGACGCGCCCGCCCTGCGGATCGGCGTCGCCGAGGGCGTGCACGGCATCCGTTTGAACCGGTTTGAAACAATCCCGCCGGCGGACGGAACCGGCGGCGACCAGCCGCGCCTGGAGATCCGCGCCGTGGTGGCCGAGGTGCCCGCCGGCCGCCGGACCGACGCCGGGCCGCCCGAACCGGCCTGCCGGGCCGCGACCGGGGTCACCGGTCCGCAGGCCGCCGCCGCCGCCGCGGTGGTCGCCGTCGTCGCGGCCGCGAGTCTGGATGAGCTGCGCCGTCGCCGGCGCGGCCGCGCGGTCCAGCAGTCCGGAGTGTTGCCCGATCACCGAACGGAGGACCTGCCATGATCCGAGGACCGAGGGTGTTTCCGCTTGCCGCACTGGCGGCCGCTGCAGTTCTGTCGGTTTCCGTCGCCGCCCCGGCGGCTCAGCCCGGTGTGGACGCCGGCAGCGTTGTACAGATGACCGGAGAACTGCTGGCCGCCCACGGCCATCTTCTCAAGGAGGATCAGCGCGGCCGGCTGGACGCGCTCTACCGCCGGGCCAAAGAGGCCGAACAGTCCAGGGACGCCGCCGCTCAGGCCTCCACGGCTTCGGACATCCTGCAGGAGCTGGCCGGCACCGCAGGCCTGGTCGTGCTGACGCTCTCGCCCGAGCGGCTCTCCCTGCCGCCGCTGCAACCCGTCGAGTTCCAGGGCGACGTCGGGGCGATGCTCCTGCGCGTCGAAATCGCCGGAACCGACGGGCCGGCCCGCGGCGCGGTGCACATCCTGGACCACGGCAGCCAGCCGGAGGCCATGACCACCGTCACGGTCGCGCCCGAGGGCACCACCTGGCTGCTGCTGCGGCTTCTGAGCCTGCCCAAGGACCGGACGGACCAGCGGCTGATGATCAAGGCCGGATCACGCAGCTGGGGCGTGCAGCTGGAATACCGCCGGGCCCCGGTCGGGCGGCTGGCGCTGACCGTGCTGGACGACGATACCGGCGAGCCGACGCCGGCGATGGTGCAACTGGTCTACGGGCTCGACGGGGCGGTGCGGCGCCCGCCCAATGCCATCGAGCTGGCTCCCCAGTTCGACGGCCAGGGCCATCTCACCGGCCGGCGGCACGCGATCATCCCCGGGCCGGTCGAGGGCGACTACTGGTGCGTGACCGGACCGTTTGACATGGAGGTCGCGCCGGGGGAATGGAAAATCCTCGTGCGGCGCGGCGTCGAACACGCCCCCGCGACCGCCGCCGTCAAGGTGGAGTCCGGGCGCACGACCCGGGTGACCCTCCGCCCGCCCCGCTGGGTGGACATGCCCGGCCTGGGCTGGTTCTCCGGCGACGATCACGTGCACTGCCGGATCCTGGACGACCTCGACGCGGCCAACCTGATGGCCTATGCCCGGGCCGAGGACGTCCATGTGGTCAACGTGGTCAAGATGGGCGACATCTACCGCACCTGGTTCGAGCAGCGCGGCTTCGGGCCCGAGTATCGCGTCGTCGCCGGCCGGCACGTGCTTTCGCCGGGGCAGGAGTGCCCGCGCACCCACGACGGCGGCATCGGTCACACGCTGGCGATGAACACCCGCCGCATGATCCGCGACACCGACCGGTACTACATCTACGAATGGGTCTTCGACCAGGTCCACGCCGAAGGCGGTCTGTGCGGGTACGCCCACATCAACAGCGGCATCTTCCGCGTCCACCGCGACATGGCGATCAACATCCCCAAGGGCAAGGCGGATTTCGGGGAGGTGCTGCAGTTCGCCAGCCTGGGCACCGATCTGTGGTACCGGTTTCTCAACACCGGCTTCAAACTGACCGCTTCGGCCGGCTCGGACATCCCCTGGGGCGGAACCATGGGGGAGGTCCGCGTCTACGCCCACCTCGGCGATCAGCCCTTCAGCGCCGACGCCTGGTTCGAGGCTTTCGGCCGCGGCCGGACCTTCGTGACCAACGGGCCGATGCTGACCCTGACGGTGGATGACGCCCTGCCGGGCGACGAGATCGTCGTGGCCGAGAACCGAATGCTGCGTGTGCGGGCCCGGGCCTGGGGCGACCCGCGGCGCGTCCGTCCGACCCGGCTGGAGATCATCCGTCACGGGGAGGCGGTCCGCACGGTCGAGGCGGCCGCCGGCGACGGGCCGGCGGAGCTGTCGGTGGACATGGAGGTGCCGGCGGGGGCCGGATTCTGGATCGCCGCCCGGGCCGAAGGCGAGCACGGAGAGCGGGCCCACACCACGCCGGTGTACGTCATCCGCCGGGGCCTGCGCTTCTGGAAGCATGACCAGGCCGAAAGCCTGATCGATCAGGGCCTGGCGTCGCTGGCCGAGGTCGAGAAGCTGGTCGCCGAGGCCTCCGAGGCCGACGCCCAAGGCCGCATCGAAGACGACCGCACCCTCAAGCAGCTGGCCGTCCAGGGCCGGGAACTGCTTCGCTGCGTCCGCGAGTCGCGGCAGATCTGGGACGAGCTGCGGGCGGTGGCCAGGTCCGAGGCCGCGATCCGCGCGACACTGAAATGAAGCCCGCGCGCCGGCCGGCCGCTGTCCCGCGCCGCCCGGGGCGTCCGTAGAGCGACCGCGGCGTTCAGAACACCAGCCGGTCGCCGGCCAGCCGCTCGAGCAGAGCCTCCATCAGCCGGTCCTCAGCCGCCTCGGTGGGGGCCTGATAGGTGACCGAAAACCGCAGGTATGCCCCGGCGTCGTCCCAGGGGACCGTGCAGATCGACCGCTGGCGGATCAGCCACTGCGAGGCCTCCTCGGCGGAAGCGAACGTCGGGCCGCCCTCCACCCCGCGCGGCGCCGGCACATACAGGAAGTATGTCCCGCCGGGCATGTCCGCCCGGAAGCCCAGACGCCGCAGGGCGGTCACCAGCCTGCCCAGCCGCCGCTGGTACCTGGCCCGCACGGCCATGGGGATCGACGGGTCGGCCAGGGCGGCGATGGCGGCCTTCTGGATGGCGATGAACTGGCCGCTGTCGCTGTTGTCCTTGATGTCGCCGAAGGCCCGCACGATCCGCTCGTGCCCGGCCACGAAGCCCAGGCGCCAGCCGATCATGTGGAAGCCCTTGCTCATCGAGTGCACCTCGACGCCGACGTCCCGGGCCCCCTCGATCTGCAGGAAGCTCAGCGGCCGGCGGCCGTAGGTCAGCATGATGTGGGCGGCATCATGGATCACGACGATCTCGTGGCGGCGGGCGAAGTCCACCACCCGCCGGAAGAAGGCCTCGTCGGCCAGGCGGCCGGTGGGGCTGTTGGGGTAGTTGAGCACCAGCAGCTTGGCCCGGCGGGCGATGTCCTCGGGGACCGCGTCCAGGTCCGGCAGGAAGCCGTTCTCCTCCCGCAGGGGGAGATTGAATACCTGCCCTCCGTAGTAGCGGGTGTGGGTCCCGGCCACCGGGTAGCCCGGAACGGTCATCAGCGTGATGTCGCCGGGGTTGATGAACGCCGCCGGGAGCATCGCCAGGGCCGGCTTGCTGCCGATGCAGTGCAGCACCTCGGTCTCGGGGTTCAGCCGGACCCCGAACTCCCGCTCCATGAACGCCGCGGCCGCCTCCTTGTACGCCGGGATGCCGTTGTCGGCGTAGCCGCGGTTCTCGGGCCGGTCGATCTCGACCTTCATGGTGCGGCGCACGATCTCCGGGGCGATCTCGTCGTTCTCGCCGATGCCGAAGTCCAGCAGCGGCCGGTCCGGAAAGTCCGCGACGGCCTGTCTCTTGGCCCGCTTGATCTTCTCGAACTTGTAGATGGCCGTGCCCATGCCGTACCGGGCACCGCCGATGCGTTCGGCGAACAGACGCTGGAAGTATGGCTCACTGGTCACGTGCGATCCTCGCCATGCGCCCCCGGGCGGCCGGTGCGGTCCT
>CAZSYS010000005.1:0-13920 GCA_964611365.1 uncultured Planctomycetales bacterium | reverse complement strand
GGCGGCCCCCCCCCGCCCCCAGGACCGGCGGGAATGTCTGGCCGCCAGGTCAAGGCCCGGGATCATGCCCGGGCCGTTTTCGCGGCTTATGCCCGGCCTGTGTCGACCGCCTCCCGGAGGTGTCGTGGTATCACGGCATCCGGACCGGCCCGATCAGCTCGACGATGTTGCCGTCCGGATCGCGCAGGCACGCCAGCCAGTTGTGATCGCCCAGTTCCTCCGGGAAGCGCACCGGCCCGTTGACCAGCGGCCTGGCTCCGGCGGCCTGGGCCCGCCGCAGGGCGGCCGCGAGATCCTTGACGAAGATCGTCAGGTAGCGGATGCCGCAGGCGCTGTGAATGAACTCGGCCGGGCAGGCCACCGGCTCCGTCTCGGGGATGTGCATCAGCTTGAGCTTGGCGGCCTCGTCGGAGTCGCCCATCGCCATCACGTGCACGCGGAAGAGCTTGTAGTCCGTCAGCCCGGCGTTCCCGCTGAAGTCGGCCTCGATGTCGAAGGTGGTCAGCGGCTTCAGGCCGATCACGTCGCGGTACCATGACACCGACCGCTCGACGTCGCGGACCACCAGGCCCACATCGATGGCTTTGCGGCTGAAGTCGCCGGCCGTCCAGCCGGCCGGCCCGCTGGCGGGAGCCGTTCCCGGAGGAACCTCGTCGGCTCCGGCCATCAGCGCCAGCATGGCCCCCAGAACGATCGACACGTGCCCACGTCGCATGATGAACCTCCCCGTGTTTCCGGCCTGCGGCGCCGGGACGGGGCAACCCCGACGCGCCCCTCCCCCGCCGCGGGATACCGACTGCGGGGGATTATCCGGACCGGTCCGGCCGGACGCAAGCGGCCGGGCCGCGCGTCTGAAGCCCCCGGCGGCCCGTTCGCGGTTGAAAGGCCGGGGCGGTTTCGGCTATCCTGGACGCGGAGTCGCTGCGGGGAACTCACATCCAGCCGACCTGGAGGAGCGGGGCATGATCTCACGCCGCAAGTCCGCCAAGCGTGCACCGGACGGGTTCAGGCATGCGTGCGCCGCGTTCCTGCTGCCGGCGGCGCTGCTGGCCGCCGCGGGCGCGTCCGCGGCGGTGGAAGTCCAGGTGGACTACGGGCAGATTCTCGGTACCCAGCCGATGGCCTACGGAACCAACGAGGTGTCCGGACAACTGCCTCCCAGTACGGTGGCCTCGGCGCGCCTGGCTGAGCTTCGCACCGGCTGGTGCCGCTACTGGCTGAACCCCGAAATCGCCCCATCGCCGGGAACCTGGAACTGGAGCACGGCCAACCTCGGCGTCAGCCGGATCCTCGAGGCTGGAGCCCGCCCGATGATGTGCTTCGCCGGCATCCCCGACTGGATGGCGGCCACGCCCACCGGCCACCCGGGCTGGAACCGCCCGCGCGACCTGCAGGAATGGGGCGCGTACTGCGTGGCGGTCGTGGACCACTTCCGGGACCTGGGTTACCCCGTCGAGAGCTGGCTCTGGGAGATCTGGAACGAGCCCAACAACTACAGTGGCTCCGGGCCGTGGTCCGTCGAGGGCTATCTGGCGGTCTATGACGCCGCCGCGGCGGCCCTGCGGGCCGCCTATCCGGGCATCCGGGTCGGCGGGCCGAGCACCGACGGCATCCCCTCCAGCTGGATCATCCCGCTGCTGCAGGGCCACGACGTGCAGTTCATCACCTGGCACCGCTACGGCTCATGGGACCCGACGCTGAGCAAGCCCGACGCCCAGTACATGGCCGAAACCTCCGGGTTCGGCACCGCGACGGCGGCCGTCGAGGGCTGGATCAACAGCTACCGCCCCGGCGAGGGCATCCTGAACATCTGCGGCGAGCTGAACCTCAACGCCTACTGCTGCCCGATCGATTCGCGCATCTGGGCGATGATGTGTGCCCCGTGGTACGCCTCCTGCATGCGGCACATGCTCCTGGCCGGCTGCGACATCGAGACGTTCTTCGTCGGCACCGACAAGTCCTGGCCCAACTACGGGCTGTTCCTCGGCGTCGGCGACCAGGCGGGCCTCCGCAGCCCGGCCTTCTTCGGCAAGCAGCTGTTTGCCATCGCCGCCCCGCCCGGCGCCCAGCGGGCGGCCTCGTCCTCAGACTCGACCGCCCTGGAGGTGCTGGCCACGCGCACGCCGGTGCGCGACAGCCTCATCCTGATCCACAAGGCCGACGTCAGCGTGCCCGTCCAGGTCGCCGTGCAGGGTGCCCCGGGAGCCGGCGCGGTGCTGTACACCTTCGACCAGCCGGCCTGCGCCGCCGGCCAGCCGGGCATCGGCGTGCTGCCCGGACCCGGGCCTTACAGCCTGTCGTTCGGCGGCTATGCGGTGGGCCTGCTGGAAATCTGCCCGCCGGGGGTAACCTGCGACCAGGACCTGGATGACGACGGCGCCATCAACATCTACGACAACTGCCCGCGGGACTCCAACCCCGCCCAGGCCGACACGGACGGCGACGGCGCGGGCGACGCGTGCGACATCTGCCCGACGGACGGGCTCAATGACGCCGACGGCGACGGCTACTGCGCCGACGTGGACAACTGCCCCACGATCCACAACCCCGGGCAGGACGACGGCGACCACGACGGGCGCGGAGACCCGTGCGACGCCTGCCCGGACACCCCCTCGTGGCACCCGGTGGACGACCAGGGCTGCCCGATCCGGGTCAAGGCCGATTTCGACGGCGACCGCGACGTGGACCAGCTGGACTACGCCTTCCTCCAGCAATGCCTGGACCTGCCGGGACTGGAGCCTCCGCCGGACTGCGCCGCCGCACGGCTCGACGGCGACAACGACGTCGACCCCGACGACCTCCAGGTCTTCCTGCGGTGCATGTCCGCGCCGGGCGTCCTCCCCGGCCCGGCCTGTTTCAACTGATCCCCGGCCTGACCGTCGCAGGCGTCCGCCGGAAGCCGCCCGGACCGCATCCGGGACTTGCGCCGCCGGCTCATTCATTGCTCCGCCGCCGGGCCCTTGCCTGCCTGAGCCCATCCCGCGCCGGCACGTCCGTGTCCCGCAGCCGGCCCCCGCCCCCGGCGGGCAGAACCCACCAGCAGTGCAGGGTTACCGGGAACGCATAACCTCCCGCCCCCCGGCACACACAAGCGACCGACAGGCCGCGCTCAACCCCGCCGGCCTCAATGCCTCAGAAGGCGTGCAGCAGCAGGCCGGTGGCGGACGCTCACCGCGGATAATAGTTGTAGTCGTACCGGGACGTGCCGGACGCCGGAGGCGACACATGTCCGACCCTTCGCCCGTAGCGGTCGTAGCGGTCGAAAAAGCCCGGGCCGCCGGGGGCCCCGGCCATGCCCGAGCCGGTCTGGCGGCCGGCCGGATCGTAGTAGTTGTAGCCGTACATCGGCGACGGGTCGGTGTAACCCGTGCGGCGCCCGAAGCGGTCGAAGAGGCTCGCGCCGCCGGGGGGCCGCGACGTGCCGCTGCCGATCCGACGATCCGCAGTATCCGGGTTGCTCGCGCCGCCGCGGGTCCAGGGAATGCTCTGGCCGATCCGGCGGCCGGATGCATCATAGCGGTTCACGCCGGCCATCGGACGGTTGCCGAGATGGCCGGCGGCTCGGCCGGCGCCGACCGGCCTGGCAGCCGGCCCGGGCGTGCCGGAGACCGGACGCGTGGTTGCCCCGCCGGTCATCCGGCCGTCTCGAGGACTTTGCGCCTGCACGACCTGGTGCCAGATCAACACCATCACGCAGCCCATGGCCAGCATCTGCCGGGTTTTCATGTCATGCTCCGCTCGTGATCCCGCCCGGCGGGCGCCATTCCTCTCCACGTGTATTGTAGCCGCCGGTCGCAGGGGTCAAGGCCTTGGCTGAACCCGGGCGGCCTGGCGATGCCTGCAGACCGGGGGGGAAAAGGTGCCTGACCCCCTCTTTTGCGGCCAGACACGAACGGCCGTTTGACTTTCAGGCCCCGTCAGTCGGCCGGCCCGGTCGCCGGGGCCATGTTGTTATCTTCGGAAAGTTCGAACAGCCCGTCGCCGGGGTCCACCACCACCCGCATCGGGGCCCGGGCTGCCTCGGCCGGCAGATCCAGGGCAAACTCGGCCGATGACGGCTCGAAGTTCGCCGGCGGCGGCAGATCCGGGACGCGGACTCTGGGCCCCGGCTTCCAGCCGGCGCTCCCCTGGAACTGGACTTCGGCGAAGGCCCCCTCGGCCGGGGCGTTTCCGATGTTGTGAACCAGGCCTCGCAGCCGCGGCCCGTCGCGTCGCAGGTCGCGGGAGTGAATCGCCAGGTCCGCCGCCCGGGCCGGCACGCCGGCAGCCTCCTCCAGCCGCAGGTCCACCGCCACCTCGGTGGCCGGCGGCAGGGTTACCCGGACCTTCCGGGCCCGGTGCAGAATGTCGATCTCGGCCGGCTCGCCCCAGGCGTAGCGGCGCAGAGCGGGCTGCTCGCCCGGCAGAATCGCGCCCTGGGTCAGCAGGTAGCGACCCGGGGTCAGGGCCCAGGGCCGCAGGACGATCTCCACCGGCCGGTCCCAGAAGGTGTAAAACCAGATGCGCAGCCGCGTGGGGGACTGGTCCACGACCAGGGCGGCGAAATCCGGCGAGGGCGTCTCGTAGGTGACCGCGAACGTCGGATAGTTCTCGTCCACCGTCATGCTGACCGCGCCGCAGTAGGCCCCCCAGAGATCCTCCACCGCTGGCAGGTAGAGCCGGTCGGTGGACTGCACCTCGGTGGTCATGAACCACAGGTTGTTCCGCAGGCTCTCGGCCGCCCCCTTGAAGCGGTCCAGGTAGCGCTGCAGGTCGCGGTCGATCCGGTACAGCAGCGGCGCCGAGCCGGAACGGCGCGTGTATTCGTCGTAGACTCCCTCGCCGGTGAGATGCCGGTACAGCGCCGTCAGCTCGGGCGACGCCTGATGCACCGCCTCGGCGAGGTTCCACTCCCGCGTTCCCGGCTCGGTCGGCCCGCGAACCAGCGGACCTGCCGTCGCCAGATCCATCATCCGCTGAAACGGATGTAGAAACCGGCGGTCGCCCGTCAGGCCGTACGCCGCGAGCATGGTGCCGTGCAGCTTGAGCGGCAGGCCGATCGGGCCGTAGTAGTTGGCGGCCCGGGGGCTGTACCACGGCTGGCCGCTGGGGCAGTTGTAGTCGCCGCCGGGGTACCACAGCGTGCCGGGAAAGATGCCGGCCGGCTTGGTCGGCTCTTCGATCATCGCCGCACGCCGCCAGCCGTCGGCCCAGCGGACCAGCCAGTCGCGGGCCTCTTGATTGCCGTGCCAGGCCAGCCACAGAAAGTGCTTCATCGCCCGCGCGTGGTAGCCGGTGTCGCCGCCGGCGATGAGCGATTCATGCACCCCGTCGGCCCCGAACTCGGTGGACCTGAACCGCGGGTAGCCGTGGGCGTCCAGGCCCATGAACCGCTCGCGGATCGTCCTGGCCGACCGCAGGTTGAAGGCGTAATAGCGCGGGTCGCCGTAGCGCAGCAGCAGCATCGTCGGGAACGTGTCGGCCGAGGGCTCGGCCGAGTGCTCCACGTCGCCGATCTCCCGGCTGTAGCCGTCGACGCACTCGTGCGTCCAGATCCCCTCGGCCAGGCGGTCGATGCCCTCCAGGACCTTCTCCGCACAGGTCGATACCGCCGCGATGGGCACCCACCGGCGCATCATCTCCACGTCGTCGCCCCACCCGCCGCCGAACTGCCCGTCGGGCATCTGCCGCGCGGTGCACATACGCTCCAGAACCGCCAGCTCCCGGGCGTAGACCTCCCGCAGATAGGCCGCCCAGGGCGGGTGGCGCTGAGGATCGGCGTTCAGTTCCTCGCCCCAGGGCACCGGCCGGCCGGCATACTCGTTGAGCACCCGGTTGTCGGGCCAGATGTCCAGCAGCTCGCGCATCCAGCCGCGGGCCACGCTCTTCATCGGCTCGCTGCCGCTTTCGGCCCCGTGCCAGTAGGTGTAGCGGGCCCGGAAGAGCATCGCCTTGTGGTAGAAGGGGTTGCCCCGCGGCCCCACGCCCACCAGCATCAGGGCGTCGTTGCCGCCCTGGCGGTTGAGCACCAGCCGGCCGAACGACCGCACCGCCGGCAGGTAGGCCTGCAGTACCTCGTCCCCGGGCCGGGCCGCCGCCTGGCGCTCCCACAGCGCGGCAAAGGCCCCCAGCTCCCCGAAGTCCACGCTCGTGCCCAGGTGGCCGTAGACCGGCCGCTCGTGGTAGTTCAGGTCGCCGTACAGGTGCGCCAGGCCCGCCAGCTGAAGCCGTACGTCGCCCAGGGCGGTGAACGCCTCTCTGGCACGCTCGTATTCGCCCCGGTTCAGAGCCTCCAGGGCCGCCGCCGCCTCCGGCGGGAGCGGCACCAGAGCCCTGACCGTCCGGCCCTCCCGCTCCAGCGGCAGCCCCGGGAGCGACTCGAGGTACCTGGGCGTGTCCGGGTGCGGCTGCGAACGCTCGTAAATCTTCAGGTTGTCCACGTACATTCCGCCCCAGGTCACGAAGCCGGCGCGGTTGAACATCGGCCCGCCGACCAGCTCTCCGCTGCCCTCCAGGATCCGGGTGCCGTTGACCGTGTAGGTGATCGTCCGCCCCTCGCGCCGGGCGGCCATCCGGTACGTCTTGCCCGGCTCGATGAGGAATGGCGGATGCTCATCGACCACCTGCACTCCCGGACCGATGAGGTGGTTGGCCCGGTTGCTCCGGGCTCCGAAGCCCAGCAGGTACTGCCACGTGCCGTCGGGGTTGGAGTTCAGCGTGACCGACAGGTCGCAGGCCAGTCGCTCGGGCCAGGCCGCGGCTTCAAACTCCAGCCGCACGTCCATGGCCAGGGGGCGGTCGATCAGCACCACCGCCCCGCTGCCGACCAGGAGCAGCCGCCCGTTCTCGATCCGCAGGGCCTCGCCCTTGAGCCGGTACATCTCCCCCGGCTCGGCCCGCTCGAAATCGTCCTCGAACACCAGCTTCCAGTCCTCGGCGGCCGCCGGCGCGCAGAACGCCCAGGCGACCGCCGTTGCGACGGTCCAGCGTTGTGCCAGGGTCATGATCGCTCCTCAAAAAGGCCGTGTTCGCCCCGGACGCCGGTCCTCAGGGCCGGGCGGGGGCCGAGCTCACCGCTTCAAAAACAACGCCGCGGTCGAACCGCGGTTCCTTCTCCAGCGCGTCCAGAATCGGCATGCGGCCGTACTTGGGATTGTCGTGCCAGCTGTCGATCGCGAACATGCCGCCCTCGGTGTGCCAGATCCAGCTCATCTGGGCGAACAGCGGATCGCCCCAGTATTCCGGATGCCGGGGATTCATCCTCTGGAAGATGCCCAGGTTGAGGTCGCGGTGGAGTTCGGGCGTCACCTTGGGGTAGTCCGGGTCCGCCTGGTTGTCGGGAAACGCGCCGCCCTCGGTGCTGAGGATCGGAATCCGGGCCGGCAGATAGCGATCCATGAGATGAATCAGCAGCTCCACGCCCAGGTAGCAGCTGTTGTCCTTGATCAGCGATTCGATCCGCTCGGCCGGCGTGGCGTGCGGCAGGTTGCGCCGCGGATCGAAGGGATAGTCCAGCGGGTGGTTCAGCGGCCCCAGGTGCACGCCGAAGGCCGTCCCGGCAAACGCCTCGTCGATCGCGCCCCACTTGCGGAAAGTCTCAAAGCAGTCGGTCCACCAGTGGCCGGCCGACCGCCCGTCGCTCCCGCCGACGCTCATGGCGTAGAAGACCGGAATGCCCCCCTCCGCGGCGATGAGCCGCCGCACCTTGAGCCACTGTCGGCAGAGCCGCTCGACCCGGTCGGGCTTCTCCCACTCGCCGGCCGCCCACTCCAGCTCGAGGTTGGGCTCGTTGCCGGCCTCGATGTACCGGGCCCCCGCCCTGACGTAGTCAGCCACCAGCCGGCGAAAATCCGCCGACTCCCGACCGGGGCGGGGATAGTGCGGTGACGGCCGGTCGACGTAAAGCCGGACCACCGGCTCGATCCCCGCGGCCCGGGCGGCCTTGACCACCTCCAGCTTGTTGGCCCCACAGGCCAGAACCTTAAACCAGCTGAAGCCGTAACGCCGCCTCATCTCCCGCAGCAGCTCGGGGGAGGCCTGCCAGGTGCAGTTGGGGTTGTCGTGGATACCCCACCCGGTGTCGGGAGCCGTCGGCCGGGGGTAGTCCGATAGCTTCAGCCAGCCGGCCTTATCCCCCGCCCCAGGGGCCACGGCGGTCTGTCCGCCGGCCGTCTGAGCCCAGACCGGCAGGCCCGTCCAGCAAAGCCCCCATGCGACCAGGCAAACGTAAGTCATGGCGATACCGCTCCTTCAGGTCACCCACGGGCCCTCCGCCGGCCGACGGAGCCCCAGCCTACCGGATCGGCGGGCCTGCGGCAATCCCCGGACGCTTCCGGGAGCTTGTTTGACCCGGTTCAACCGCATAGAATAACCTGAGGGACGACGGACCGGCCACCCCGACCTCAGCATCAGTTGCCGGGGCAGCCCCAGAGCCCCTCCAGCTGCGGCCGCCCGGCGTGTGACGCCCGGGACCGCAAGACCGTCGGGGCGCCGGGGCCACGCGCCGCTGGACGCTCAAAAGATCAGGCATGACTTGAGTTTCGAGACCGCCGGTCATCCGATATGATGGTTTCAGGGGAAAGCAGGCTGTCCGGGATCGCGCACGTCGTTCCGCCGGCGGACAAGTCGGCCGCGCCGGGCAGCAGGGCTGATTCGATTCGTCACGGCGATGGGCGGCCGAACGAGGGAGAAACCGCTGTGAGAAGCCAGAAGAAGCCACGGCAACAGCTCACGTTGCAGCGCGTGGCGGACCATGCGGGCGTTTCCAAGGCTACTGCATCGATGATCCTGTCCGGGCGGGCGGGCTACCGGAAGCTGTTTAATCCCGAAACGGTCCGCAAGGTCTGCCGCAGCGCTGCGGCCCTGAAGTACCGTACCAACGTCTTCGCCTCCAGCCTGGGACGGCACAAAACGCCTTTCTTCGCCCTGGTGGTGCCCGGCAGCGGGTACGAAACCTGGCAGGGGTGGAGCTACGACTCCTTCGAAAGCCTGCTGGTCGGCGGTGTGCTGGCCGTCTCGGCGGAAACGAACACTTATCCCATCGTGCTCACGCTGGCCGCCGACGCCACCGAGGCCCGGATCAAGGCGGTGGACGACATCATCTCCGGCGGCGTCTTCGGCACCATCGCCCGCACGCCCCCGCCGGTGCTGGTCGAGCGGCTGCACGACCACATCCAGGAAGGCTATCCCACGGCCGTGGTGTTCCCGGAATGCGGATTCAAGTGGCCTTCCAACGTCGTCGATGCCGACAACGTCGGCATGGGACGGCTGGCGGGCGAGATCCTGGCCCGCAACGGCCGCAAGAAGTGGGCGCTGGTCTGTTTCAAGTCGGATTCCCTCAGCCAGGAAGCCCGCCGCAGCGGTTTTCAGGAGGCCGCCAGGCGACACGGGGCGACGGTGCGCGTGCTTCGCATCGAACCGACCTCCAACCCCTCCCGGATCGGCGAACTCCTGATGCCCCGCCTGCTCAGGGCCCAGCCCGATGGCCTGTTCGGCATCAACGGCGCCGCTTCCGTAGGGGCCATCGTTGCCGCCACCCGCATGGGCCGCCGTCCGGGCGATGATATCGGCGTGGTGGGCGTGGACTGCGCCATGTGGGGAGAGGAGGCCGTGCTCCGCTGCAGCATCACCTCGCTGGGAGTGTCCTGGAAGGAAGCCGGCACGGTGGCGATGACCAAGATGCTGGAGATGCGTTCCGCCGGCGAATCCACCTTCCCCAGCGTCTTCCTCAGGCCGGTCATCACGCCGGGACGCAGCTGCCCCGTGCCTTCGGGCATCCTGGAGCAGACCGAGGCCGGCATCCTCTCGGCCTGATCAGCCTCGCCCGACCCCCCGGGGTCTCCGCAGGTCGTTGCGCGCCTTGATGTCGGCCGGTAACCGTCGGCCCCAGGTGGTTCCTGCCCAGGCGGCAAGGCCCCGGGCCTGCCGAAGCGTCACGGACGGCATGACGCCCCGCGAAGCATGCCCGCAGACCGCCCCCGGCGGCAGCCGCCGCGTCCGGCCGGCCCGGCAAAGGCCCTCATTTCGGCTTACGCCGCTGCAGCGGATCCCAGAAGCGGATGTGCTGGTCGGTGTTGTCCTTCTCGGGGTTCACCGCGCGGGTCTGGCGGAACTCCGCATGGCCGTCGTTGAACACCAGGTTGCCCGCGCCGACCTGGCTGGAAGTGAGGCTCTTGCGGCCGGTGCTGTGCCGGGTGCCGTTGAGGCCCTCGCCGTACTGGTTGATGAACGGCCACCACAACGTGCTGCTCCACATGCCGTCCGGCTTGGGGTTGGAATCGCCGAAGAGAATGTTGTCCGCCGGCACCTTCACCCTGCTTTCCGGCCACCAGTTGCGCGCCGCGATGTACGTGCCGCAGGTCTGGCCGTCGGCATGCAGGTGATTGCCCAGAAAGAACGCGTTGTAGCCGTAGCCCAGGTTGTGCCCGTCATAGCCCCACTGCCAGTAATTGCGGTCGCGCTGGATGCCGGTGGACAGGCTCGGACACCGCGGCAGCTGGCGGCTCTTGGTGTAGGACTCCAGCAGATGAAACCACTGCTTCTCGACTTCCTCGCGCCGCCCGTCGACCGTGACCGCCGCCATGTACCGGTGCGGCGGGAAGATGCCCCGGTAAGCCTGCAGGTAGAACACGTTGGCCTTGTGCAGCTGACCGAGGTTGCTGCGGCAGACCACGCTGCGGGCCTGCTCGCGTGAACGGGCCAGCGCCGGGACCAGGAGGCCCAGCAGCAGGGCCATGATGGCCACCACCACCAGCACCTCGATCAGCGTGAAAGCCGATCGCGCAGCGTGTGAAGGACGCAGCTTCATGGACGCGCCATCCCGCAGGCTCCGGTCCCGCAGGCTGCATCGGCCGGGGAGACGCCGGACTTGACCGGACAGGCCCCGGCGGGCTTGTCCGGGCAGGTTCCTTGATCCGGGCGATGCCGCGGGTATGGTCATGACCGCGATACTCGACCGAACGTATTGTACCCGTTCAGCCGACCCGTTCCAAGGGTGTTCGGCCGGGCTCGAAGCCTCCCCGGGCGACAGGTCCGCCTGGAATGCCTGCAGCGCTCAATGCCTGCAGCGGTCAAGGCCCCGGCGACCGCACCACGGAGACGCTGAAGACGGGGGAGGACGGCAGACCGCCGGATCAGAAAGCCCGACGCTGCCGGGCCGGCGGGATGTGCATCTGCTGGCGGTACTTGGCGATCGTGCGCCGGGACACGTCCAGCCCCTCGGCCCGGAGCTTTTCGGCGATGACGTCGTCCGACAGCGGGTCGCTCTTGTCCTCGGCGTCCACGATCTCCTTGACCCGGGCCTTGACGCTGTCCCAGCTGGTGCTGCGGCCGTCGCTGGTCTCGGTGCCGCCGGTGAAGAAGCTCCGCAGCGGAAAGATGCCCCGCGGGGTCTGCATGTACTTGTCGGCCACCGTCCGGCTGATCGTCGAGGGGTCGCACCCCAGGCGCTCGGCCAGCTCGCTCATCCGCAGCACCTGCAGGCCCGCCGGACCGTTCTCCAGGAAGCCCTTCTGCCGCTGGACGACCTCGCGGGCCACGTCCAGCAGCCGGCTCCGGCGGTAGGCGATGGCGTCGATCAGGGCCCCGGCCGATTCCAGATTGCGCCGGATGAACTCCCGGGCCTCCTTGTCCTGCCGCTGGTCCCGCAGCATCCGCTGGTAGGTCTCGGAAATCCGCAGCCGCGGGCTGTTGCCCCGGGCCAGCCGCACCGTGTAGCCCTCGCCCTCCTGGGCATACTCCACGATCACGTCCGGGGCGACGCGCGGCACCTCGCGCTCCGCCACCAGCGTGCCGGGACGCGGATGCAGCCGCCGCAGCGCCTGGACGGCCTCCTTGATCTCCTCCATCGTCCGCCCGGTGGCCTTGCAGATCGACGGGTAGCGGTTCTTCTCGATGTCCGTCAGGTGATGCTCGACCAGGGTCCGCTCCAGCTCGTGGTCGCCCTCCAGCTCGTCGAGCTGGATCAGCAGGCACTCCCGCAGGTCCCGGGCCCCCACGCCCGGCGGATCAAGCGTCTGCACCCAGCTGAGGGCCTCGAGCATCCGATCCATCGGAACCGGCGGATTCTGCTGCTGGCAGATCTCCTCCAGCGGCGTGCGCAGGTAGCCGTCTTCCTCGATGTAGTTGATGATCAGCTCGCCGGCGCTCCGCACCGGCGGGTCCAGCTCCAGAAGCGACCACTGCCCCAGGAGGTACTCGTTCAACGACTGCGGACGGCTGACCGTGTTGGCCATCGCGTCCATCTTGGCGTCGCGCTCGCCGTCCCCGGCCCGCGACCGCCCGAAGGACTGGTCGCTGTCGTCGAAACCGTACTCCCGCGAGAGCCGCTCCAGCCGCGAGAACCCCTCCGCCTCGTGCAGCGTCTCGGCTGCCGCCCCCAGGTCCGCCGCCGGCGGAAGATCGTCCCCGGCGGGGGTTTCCGACGGCTCGGCCCCCTCCGCCTCGATCTCCTCCAGCGCCGGGTTGCGCTCGAGCTCCTCGCGCACCTTGGCCTCCAGCGCCAGAAGCGGCAGCTGGAGGATGTTCATCGACTGGATCAGCTGCGGAGTGAGCCGCTGCTCCTGCCTGAGACCCAGCGACAGCGTTTGCGACATCAGGTGCGACATAGACTCCCGCATCCCGACACGACGACCAGGCTCCTCACGAATCCATTATAACTAACGTCGGCCCGTCACGCTGGCAAAACCGCCGCCGCCAGCCGTTTGATGCCCGCCCAGCCACTCCCCGGCCGGGTTGCCCACCGTCGATGCGCGGACCGCATCCCGGCGCCGGCCACCGGACGGCGGATTCCACCAGGGTCCACAAACCCTTTCAGGACATGAGGGTACGCCCGGAAATGGCCGCCTCCAGCATCGCCCGCGTGGCGTACTCCACCTGCGAGCCGACCGCCAGGCCCCGCGCCAGCCGCGAAACCGATACCCCCGTGCCGGCCAGCAGGGAGTGAATGTGCAGCGCCGTGCCGTCGCCCTCCATCGTCGGATTGGTCGCCAGCAGCACCTCCCGCACGCCCCCGGCCCGCACCCGGGCCAGCAGCGCGTCGATGGTCAGATCCTCCGGACCGATACGCTCCAGCGGCGAAACCCGACCCATCAGCACGTGGTACACCCCCCGGATCAGCCCGGTCTGCTCCAGCAGCATCACGTCCCGCGGCTGCTCCACCACCACGATCAGCCCCTGGTCGCGGCGCGGGTCGGCGCAGATCGAGCAGAGCTCCCCGTCGCAGAGGTTGTAACAGCGGGCACAGTGCCGCAGATGCTCCTTGACCGCCCGGATCGCCTCCGCCAGATCCAGCGCCTCCTGCGCCGGAGCCCGCAGCAGGTGAAACGCGATCCGCTCGGCGCTGCGCGGCCCCACGCCCGGAAGACGCTCCAGCTCGCCCATCAGCCGGGCCAGCGGCTCCGGCATACCGGGCAGGGATTCGGTCATGAGCACACTCCGTCGGACCCCGGTCACTTGCCCAGCAGTTCGCTGAGCCCCGGAATGTTCAGACCCCCGGTCATCTCCGCCATCGCCGCACGCGCCGCCTCGTGAGCCTTTTTCGTGGCCGCCGACACGGCCGCGACCACCAGATCCTCCAGCAACTCGACGTCCCCGGCCGCCTGGGGATCGATGCGGATCCGCACCAGCTCGCCCTTGCCGTCCACCTCCGCGGTCACCAGTCCGGCGCCAGCCTGCCCTTCAAAGCGGTGCCGGGCGAGCGTTTCCTGCATCTTCTGGAGGTTGTCCTGGAACGACCTGGCCTGCTTGAGCAGCCCCGCCAGGTTGCCGAGATTGCCGAACATCGATCGCCTCCCGACGATGTGCCGCCCGATACGGCGCGCCGCGCCATGCAGCCTCCCGCGCGATGCGCCGCGCCATGCAGCTTGCCGCGCGCCGGTCGCGCGAAGCGCCGTAGCGGCCGGCGCCCCTGCCGGCCGTCGATGCTGCGGACCGCGCATGGGT
>CAZSYS010000004.1:0-37256 GCA_964611365.1 uncultured Planctomycetales bacterium | reverse complement strand
CATCTCGGGCGTCTGCGGCTGAAGACGGCCGGCGGCAGCTATGACGACTCGACCCACCTGATGGAGCTCAACGACGGGCGTGGGGTGAATACGACGGCCGCGACCATCCGGATCACCAACCGGCGGGGCGAGTCGGCGGAGATCGACCTGAGCGGCATGTCGACGTTGCAGCAGGTGGTGGACGCGATCAACGGCGCCACCCTTGGGGGCGGGGGGCCTCTGGGAGTCAGTGTGCTGGTGAGCGGTAACGCGTTGTTCATCAGTGACAGCACCGGCGGGACGGCCGCGGAGCTGAAGGTGGAGGACGTGAGCGGAACGGCCGCCAGGGACCTGGGCATTCTCGGGCAGAGCGAGACCGGCAGCTTCAAGGGTTCGGCGATTTACCGGTTTGACACCGTCGGGGCGGTGCAGCGGGCGATCCAGTATGCCCGGGACGCCTCCGGAGTGGTCAACGATTCGTCGCGGCTGGAGGTGCGGCTGGAGGACAACGCCCTGGTGCTGGTGGATCACACCGCCGGAGCGGGCGTCTCGCAGGTGACGGCGATCCACGGGCCGGCGGCCGGGCGGCTGGGGCTGACCGCGGCGTTCGACGGCGACACGCTGCGGACGCGCGACCTGGTGGGCGGTCTGAATACCGTGCTGCTCAGTTCGCTGGCCGGCGGGCGCGGCGTATCGACCGGAGCGGTGCGGTTCACCTTGCGCGACGGGACGACGCAGGAGGTGGACTTCGCCGGCGACCAGACGCTGCAGGATGTCATCGACCGGATCAACGGGGTCTCGGGGCTCCGGGCGGAGACGGGCCCCGGGGGCACGGGGCTTGTGGTTCGCGACGTGACGACCGGCTCGGGTCCGCTGACGGTCGAGGACCTCGGCGGCGGCGGGCTGGCGGCCGGACTGGGCATCGCCGGGACGTTTACCGGCGGCGCGGCGGCCGGGGGCGACCTGCAGCTGCGGGTCATCCACGAGAACACGCTGTTGTCGAGCCTCAACGGCGGCCGGGGCGTGGTTCTGTCCAACGGGCCGGCGAGCTTCGGGATCACCACCAGCGACGCGCGGAATGTGACCGTGACCCTGCGTGACACGCTGCATCGGACGGTCGGAGACGTGATCGACGAGATCAACCTGGCGCTGAAGTCGCTGGGAGGCGCGCCGGGGGTGGCGGCGCGGCTGAACGACACGGGGGACGGCATCGCGATCGTCGATGAGCGGGGCGGAGCCGGGCGGCTCACGGTGATGGACCTCGCAGGCGGCACGGCGGCGGCGGACCTGAGGATCGCCGGCACCGCGGGGGCGGACAACGTCATCCACGGGCGGCACACCGGCGTGGTCGAGACGGACGCGGACGACACCCTGGACGACCTGGTGTCGAAGATCAACGCCGCGGGGCTGTCGGTGTTTGCATCGGTGATCAACGACGGGACGGCCTCGGCGCCGTACCGGCTGGTGCTCACCTCACGGATCAGCGGCAGGGCCGGAGAACTGGCGTTTTCCGCGGGGATAGCGGGTCTGGACCTGAACGTGCTGACCGAGGCCCGCGACGCGACGCTGATCGTCGGCGGGTCCGGGGGCTCCAGTCCGATCGTGGTGACCAGCAGTTCGAACACCGTCCGCGACGTGGTCGACGGGCTGACGCTGACGCTGGTCTCCCCCGGCACCGCGCCGGCGGACGTGGTGGTGGCGGGAGACATCGAGAGCGTGGTCAACGACGTCAAGTCGTTCGCGACGTCGTTCAACGACATCATCGACCGGATCCGGGAGCTGACGCGGTATGTGCCCGAGACGCAGACCAGCGGGGTGCTGCTGGGGGAGAACGCGGTGCTGCAGCTGTACAACCAGTTGTACCGCGAGGTGAGCCGCGAGGTCGGGGACACGAGCCTGCGGTACCGGCGGCTGTCGGACGTCGGGGTCAGCGTGACCACCGGAAGCCGGCTGACGGTGGACGAGGAGCGGCTGCGGCGGGCCTTCGAGGAGGATCCCGAGTCGGTGCGCAAGCTCTTCAGCTACGTGCGGGTGGAGGAGGAGCCGGACGGCACGGAGCGGCCGGTGCCGGTGGGCGTGGCCGCCCGGCTGAAGCAGTACCTGGACGCGGTGACCAGCACGGTCGGCGGCCTGCTGCCGGGGCAGAACCGCCGCCTGCAGGACCGGATCGACGGGTTTCAGGAGCGGATTGGCGAGCTGGAGGAGCTGCTGAAGCGCAAGGAGCAGCGGCTGTACAACCAGTTTTACGCGATGGAGCAGGCTCTGGCCCAGATGCAGGACCAGCAGTCTTCGCTGCAGACGCTGGCCGGGCTGGCCAGCCAGGCGGCCGCCGGGGCCTCTCAGTCCGGTCAGCGCTGAGCGGACCGGGGGAACCGGCGTGGGGCGGGTCCGGCGCACGCGGCGGGGCGGAACGACGTCCGAACGGGTCCGGGCCGCGCCGGCTCGGGCACCCCCGCCCCGCTAGCACGCCCGATAAGTTGCTACGCGTAGCGCCCGCCCCAGCGGCACCTTCCGGCCGCAGGGGGGCACCGGCGGTCGCGGTCTTCAGGCCGGAATGTGGTCAACCCGCGCGGGCGGCGAACCGATAACAAGTCCGGCCATGGCCAACGTTTCCAACGAATACCTGCGCAGCACGGTCATGACGGCGACGCCGGAGCAGCTGCACCTGATGCTGTACGACGGAGCGCTGCGCTTCACGCGCCAGGGCATCGACGGCCTGAAGAACCGCGACTGGGAAGCGGCGTTCAACGGCTTCAGCCGCGCCCAGCGGATCATGCTGGAGATGACGGCGGCGCTGAACTACGACGTGGACCGCAATCTCTGCACGCGTATGGCGGGCCTGTACAACTTCGTCTACAACAAGCTCGTGGAGGCCTGCTGCAACCGCGACGTCAAGCCCGCCGAGGACGCGCTGAGCATCCTCAGCTACCAGCGCGAAACCTGGGTCATGCTCATGGAGAAGCTGCGCGAGGAACGCAGCGGCCCGGTCACGCCGCCCCCCTCTTCGCCCCCTCCCGCCGAGGCCGACCTGGCCTGCGGAACACTCAGCGTCGAGGGCTGAGCGCGTCTTCCCCGCGACCGCACACGCGGCCGGCTTTTCGCCGAAGGCGACGCAACCTCAGTATTCTCCGTGTATTGCGTCACGGCGCGAGGCCGAGAGTCTGTGATCGGTTTTTCGCAGCGATCAGGGCTGTATGGACGGACGCCTGCCGGGTATAGTGTGTCCGCCCTCAAAGAGAGGGCCCGGGGGTTCCTGTTTTTCCGGGCTGCCGACACCATGCGGGGGAAGGCCGCGCGCCTTTCCTGAGCCCCGCGCATGATGCGCGCGTCGTCCGCGGGTCCATCGACGAAGCTGGCGACGTCCGGCGGCGGCTTCCCGGGAGCAGGGGTAACCGCGACATCCGCGCCGGCCCGGCCGTGCATGAGGCCCGGCCGCCGGAGCTGCGGAGCCAGCCGGCAGAGCCTGCCTGGAGGCGGAATGGCTTGCGTGTCCCACCACAGAGGCCCGGCGGGTCTTCCCCGTCACGGTGCCGGAGCAGGGGGCCGGACCGCCTCGCTCATGACTGCCTTCCTGCTGTCTGTTCTGTTCTTTGCGATCCCTGCCGGAGCCTCGGACGCTGCGGGCCTCGGGATTGTTCTCGCAGCCGGCGGGTCGGGGCCGCTGGCGGCCGGTCCGGGCGAGGCCGGGCTATCGGACGTCCGGCCGGTCGAGGCGCCGGGAGACGCGCGTTATCCGGGCCCGGATCCCGACGCGGCCGCTGTCGGAAACGTTTCCGGCCGACTGGCTATCGGACCGTCGCAGGGCCCTGTTCTCCCCAAAATGCCGATTCTGCGCCGTCTCGCTGATTTACATCGTAGACTTGGACGCCCCCTTTTGCCGACACCGGCCAGCCACAGCGAGGACGGGGAAAGCACCATGGCCAGCAGGATCCACAACGGGGTGTCCTTCAAGACGACCGCCGCGGGGGGCGGTGACTGCGATGCGCGGTTGGATTGCATCCGGCGCCGGCTGGCGGCGGGCCGCCGACCGGGGCTGCTGGCGATGCTGGTGGCGTCGGTCCTGTGTCAGGGGCAGATGTGCGGCCCGGCGCCCGCCCCGCTGCCGTCTTCGAGCGACCAGGCGTCCCCGGGCGAACAAGTTCTGGGCAGCGCGCCGCCGGCCGCACCCTCGCAGGGCGGCGGAGCCGCGCCGATGGTTGCCTCGGACCTGGTGGTGGACGCCGGCGCGGACGCGGCGGCGCGGCTGCCGGACGCGGTCGTTCAGCTGCAGGCCGTGGTGCGGACCGCCGAAGGTTCGGAGCCGGCCGGTCTGGGCTACCGGTGGAGCGTGGAGTCGGCGCCGGGCGCGATGGCCTTCGGCGATCCGGGCGGGCGGCAGACCAGCGCGTCTTTTCAGGCGTCCGGCCGGTATGTTCTGCGGTTTGAAGTCTGGGACGGCGCCGGTGGGCAGGTGGCAGGGAGCGACACCGTCGTGGTGCTGGTGTATCCTGAGATCCGGTTCTCGGTCGATCCGGGATCGGACCGGGGGCTGCAGATGCCGGTGACGGCGGTCTGCGCGGCGGCCACCGCGGACGGTTCGCCGCTGCCGGACGGCCTGTACGTCTGGTCCATCGAGCCGCCCGGAGGCGGCAGTGCCATGAGCGAGACGGGGGCCTTCCTCGCCAAGAGACTCAACATTCCGGGGCGGTACGCGTTCACCCTGACGGCGACGCTGGCCGGGCTGGCTCCGTTCGCCTGCAGCAGCGCGGATGCCCCGGAAAGCACGCGGATCACGCGGGATTACGGCAATCCGGGCGGCCCGGTCTACACCGGACCGGCGGCCAGCTTCCTGGCCACCAGCCCGACCGCCGGGGTGGCGCCGCTGACGGTGGGTTTCGACGCCGGGGCCTCGACCGGGGCGATCACCCAGTACATCTGGCAGTTCCAGGGCGAGGGCGCGGCCGGAACGGGCGTCCGGCCTTCGCACACCTACACCCAGCCGGGCGAGTACGACGTGACGCTGACGGTCATGGATGCCGAGGGGCGATCGGACGTTCTGACCAAGCAGGCGTTCGTGAGGGTGTATGCACCGGAGGCGCCGGTGGTTCCGCTGATCACGGCGATCGAGGATCACGCGGTCAGTGACGGGACACCGTATGAGCGCACGCCCGAATTGATCCAGGGTACCGCGCCGGTGACCTGGTCGCTGGCGGCCGGTCCGGCGGGGATGACCATCGACCCGGGGACCGGCGTGGTTCGCTGGGGCAACCCGTCCTCACAGGGAAGCCCGCATACGGTGACCATCCGGGCGAGCAACGCCGCCGGCAGCGACGATGAGAGCTGGCTGCTGACGGTGAACACGGTGGCCGTAGCTCCGGTCATCGCGGACATTCCGGACGCGTCGCACACTGCCGGTTCTGCGTATACCGGACCGCAGCCGGCGCTGACCGCGGGCACCACGCCGGTGACCTGGTCGCTGGTGTCGGGTCCGGCGGGCATGACCATCAGTTCGCTGGGCGGCCGGGTCAACTGGGCGATTCCCACGACCGCAGGCAGCCCGCACACGATCACCATCCGGGCGAGCAACGCCGCCGGCAGCGACGATGAGACCTGGCAGCTGACGGTGAACGCCGCTCCGCCGACCTGGCAGAACACGAGTTTCGCGACCCAGGCCGGCCAGTTCAGCGCCGAATTCGACGCGACCCCCGGCCAGTCCGGCATGGACGGCGTGATCGGCCTGTCGCAGAACGCCGCCTCTGCTTACACCCAGCTGGCCGCGATCGTGCGGTTCAACACCTCCGGGACGATCGATGTGCGCAACGGCGGCGCCTACCAGGCGGCGGCCACGCTGACCTACGCGGCGGGCACCAGCTACCACTTCCGGATGGTCGTGGACGTGCCGGCGAAGCGCTACAGCGTGTACGTCCGGCCGCAGGGGGCCGGGGCGGAGACGACGCTGGCGGTGGATTACGCCTTCCGCACCGAGCAGAGCGGCGTCGGTCTGCTGAACAACTTCGCCCGCTGCGTCAGCGTCGGCAGCATGCAGGTCAGCAGTCCGACGATTGTGGCCGCGCCTGCGACTCCGCTCATCGTCACGAATACGAATTCGGTGATCGTTCCCGAGGGCGGAACGGGCACGTTCCAGGTCAGGCTGAGTGCCGCCCCGGCCTCCAACGTCACCGTGAACGTCAGCCGGTCCGGCGGCGACGCCGACATTGCGGTCCAGTCCGGCGCGGCCCTGACCTTCACGCCGGCCAACTACGCCACCTACCAGACGGTCACCCTGGCGGCGGCCGAGGACGCCGACACCACCAACGGCCAGGCAACGATCCGATGCAGCGCAACGGGCCTGGCGAACAGGGATGTGACCGCCACCGAGGCCGATAATGACGCGGTTCCCGTGACGATTCAGACGAACGTCAGCGACGTGTCCGTGCCGGAGGGTGCTACGGGCACGTTCCAGGTCAGGCTGAGTGCCGCCCCGGCCTCCAACGTCACCGTGAACGTCAGCCGGTCCGGCGGCGACGCCGACATTGCGGTCCAGTCCGGCGCGGCCCTGACCTTCACGCCGGCCAACTACGCCACCTACCAGACGGTCACCCTGGCGGCGGCCGAGGACGCCGACACCACCAACGGCCAGGCAACGATCCGATGCAGCGCAACGGGCCTGGCGAACAGGGATGTGACCGCCACCGAGGCCGATAATGACGCGGCCGGCGGGACGCTGGTCGTCAGCGCCGGTCCGGACAAGACCATCAACCAGGGGCAGTCGGTGACCCTGGACGCCACGGTCAGCGGCGGCGTGGGGCCCTACACCTATGCCTGGGCCCCGGTTCAGTACTCCTGGACCCCGGTCTCAACCATCGACAGCCCCGGCGCCCTGCGCCCCTCGGTCCATCCCGACGGCACGGCCACCTACGTCCTGACCGTCACGGACCACCAGGGCCAGCAGGCCAGCGACGAGGTCACGGTCAAAGTATTTGCGGCTCAGTTGGAGCAGTACGGGATCACCTGGACGTTCGACCAGGCTTACCAGGTGGGGCATTTCGTGACGGGGGACTGGTGGGTGGTGGGACCGGTGACGGTGACGGCGATCAGCCCCGCGCCGGCAGGCGGACGAAATGGCTCGATGATCAACCCGGTGCCGGGCAACACCCAAGCCTATGACGATCGCAATTTCTACTACAATGCGTCTGATGCGAGGACGCCGCCATTCGAGGTCTCCAGCGGTTCCTCCCTGGTGTCGACGGAAAGCCTGGCTGTTGCTTCGTATGTCGACCTGATCGGCACAACCGTGAACGTGCCATCAAGCGCGGTGACGAAGTCCGCCGCCATCCTGACATGCGTGCCCACCGTTCCGCCTGAGGGTGCTTTCAGGCCGCCATATGTCGGCAGCGTGAAAACCCTGTACCTGGAGTCTGAGATCACGTGGGGAAGACTTCCCAGCCTCCCGCGTCCAAGCTCTGCGCCGTCCATCGCGGCGTACGCGAGCTATCTGCGACGCCCATGGATCGATCATCTTGCGGACTGGCCCAGTCGGCAGATGCACCCTGCGGACAACATGCCTAACTACGGCCGGGAGATTGCTGGCGTCCTGGGGGACGCCGCCTGCCTACTGTGTTGCGATTACGATCTGCAGCACAAGCGGCCTCTGGCCATCGGCCTGATCCAAATCGGCATCGACAACTACCACACCGCCCTGATGCACAAGCACATGTGGCCGTCAAATGGCGGCCAGATGCTCGGGAGGAAGCTGCCGATTCTGTTTGCCGGCCTGATGCTCAACCGTAGTGAGATATTGACTCTGGACGAATATGATGTGCATGAGGACCTATCCACCTACTACGGACAGTCCTACGGCGAGAGCCTATGGACGGGCTGGCAGGATTCCGGTCATCCTTACGCGTCAAACGCGATGTGGTGCCTGACACCTGCCGACAGTCTGGACACCCAGGGGAATCCGTGGCGGCACGAGCACCGGCATCCCTCCACCTGGGGTAGTGCCCCGTTTCCGAATACTGGCGGCCAGTATCCTTACGTGAAGCACGACCAGTACAGACGGATCTGCGCCTTTGCCGTTCCGGGCCAGACGATCGCCGCGAGGATTCTCGGCTTGAAGGACGCCTGGAACCACCCGGCCTATTTCGACTACGTGGACCGATGGATGTACGAGGACGATGTTCCCATCTTCGCGACGATCAAGCAGCTCTGGCCCTCGTACGGAGGCCCCTACAACGGAGGGACTGCCTGGTCGCCATTCGCGAGAGACATGTACTTACAGTACAGGTCTCTCTACTGACGACGTCTACAGAAGCTCGGCGAGGGGCAACGCCGCGTCAGGCCGTCTGTTCTGCGGCGCGGTTGCTCAGGCGGGGCTACGGCGAGCGCTCGGGTTTGTGCACGTCGCTCAGGCGGCGCACGGCGAGTCGACAATTCCGGGCATGATGCAGCAGGCGTTCGGTAACCTGAAGTACGAATTCGCTTCGCTCGATACCATGATTGTTGTCCGGAACGAAGTCGTGCATGAGGATGACTCCGCCGTTGCGGCGGTGGATTGCCCTGACAACGGCGGCGGGGTCCGGTAGCAACGCTCTCGTATCGCCCGAGTTCACGGTCCACCATGCGAGGCTGGCCCCCCGTCGACGTAACGCCAGCCAGGTGGCGAGTGTCATCTTGCCATGGGGGGGACGAAACAGCGCTCGATGGTCGATCCAGCGGCTCAAAGCCCGGTAGCCCTCGGCTATATCCTCGATTGCCCGACAGGGACATGTCTTCCAGGCATGCGTGTGCGCGAAAGTGTGACATCCAAGTTCGTGGCCAGCACGTGCGACTTGCTCCACCAGATCGGGCATTTCCATAACCCGGCGACCGAGCGGGAAGAACGTCGCCATAGCGTTGTGCCTGGCGAGGAGGGAAAGCAGGCGAGGGGTCAGCTGCCGGCTGGGTCCGTCATCGTACGTCAGGACCAGCGAGCGTGTGCGCGCACAGAGGCGACTCAGCCTGGAGATGCCGATGCACTTGACGACATGGGGGACGGCATACCAGGCTGCCAGTGTGGCGGTGGCTCCGAGCGCAGGGGTCAACCACATGCTCGCGATTCCTCGGAGGCCTTGTGCCAGGCGTGCGGGAACACCGTCTTCAGGGGGACCTGCGGAGTCGGCTCCTCCAGAGCGACTTGACCTTGCGCAGCAGGCCAAGCCTCTCGGCTCCCCGCTTCGCCATCCCGTCAAGAACGGTGAAGCATCGTTCCATCCCGATGCAGGTCGCGAGACGCAGCCCGGACCCGTAGAGCAACACGGTCCGTTCTTCCCAGGACTCGGTGCCGTAGATTTCCTTGTAGTCGGCATGCCCGAACCCGTAGTCCACGGCACCGATGCCTTCGCTGCAGAGGTCCTGGAGCACGAGCAGAAGCAACACGGTGCCCGGCGAGAGTCGTTGGTGCTCGGGTAGGTAGCCGATCGCCTCCAGAAAGTAGGTGTCCCCGTAGACACAACCTGCCTGAAAGGCGATGGGCTCGCCTTCGCACTCCAGCCAATAGCATCGCATTCGTGCCTGGCAAGCCTCGCTCTCCAGAATCGCCCGCCACACGGCGGAGTCTCTGAAGCCTACTCCCATCGCGAACTGGTATGTACTGGCCGCCACGCGGTCAGCTCCAGGGGCGAACTCTTCCGGTCCTCTCGTGAAGACCCGCAGCCTCACGTGACCATTGAAGTGATCTCGAAGCTGCCGTTCGCATCGGCGCATGTTGTAGCGGTGCTTCTTGGAGAAGCCCGCGATGGTCTTCTCGTAGCCGTCCGGATGCAGAAGAAGTCGCCAGTGTGCTTCCGGCGGGGCGATCAGCATCCGGCGCGCATGAAGGGCCGAGAACATAGGGTCTCGCACAGGCAGATGATTGATCGCCACGCAATCGATGTAACCCCTGTCAAGCAGGCTTTGGAGATGCTGTGAAACCTGGAGGCAGGACTCTGGCCTGAGGTCGGTGAGCAAGCCGCCGTAGACCACATCCAGATATCGCAGGTTGGGCGTCCCGAACCGCAGGTAACCAAGGGAGCGTTGAGAGGATCGCCTCTGGATCCTCGCGATGACCATTGCGGATGGGGAATCACTACCGCCCAGCACCGCGATGTATGGCGCAGCATCCTTCATGGCTGTCAAAGTGGCCAGGAAACGATCTGGATCAGCACTGGGCGGAGTCCTGGCCTGAAGGCTGCGCAGCTTGAGCCAGCCCGCTCTCACGCTGCCGATGCGATCTGCGGTCGTCAACTCGCGCATGTCATGCGCCCTTATCCGGCGCTATAGGCCTTAGGATCAGCATGCCCGCACGGCGACGCGGCGACATTCCTCACACCGAATGAAGGACCAGTGCGGGCCGGGCCGAGGGTCCACCTGCACTTCTCGCCCTGACACCCGCGGTCCTGACAATGTGGGATCCGCCACAGCCGCGCATGCCCGCGATCAGGGCCAGGCTCAGGTACCAAAGGACGATGATCTGTCCGAAATAGGACACAGCGACAAAGTTGGCGCAATGGACAAACAGCGAGACTCCCAGCAGCCAGGCCATCGCTACGCGGCGTTGATCGCGACGTTCCCGCCGCCAAGTATGCCCCACCGCGGAAAACGCCAGTACGATCATCGATACGAAGAACGTGAGCGTCAAGAGTCCACCGTTGATGGCCTCAAGGACGTACTGATTGGTTACATCCAGATAGCCCAAGGGGCTCCAAAGCGCGGGTGACTTGGTGCCCATGAGCCACCAGTCATTGAAATGCCTGATCGTCACGTCGATCAGCCAGTAGCGATGCCATCCTGTTGAGCCGCCGACAAGGTCTACTTTGGCCAGGAGGTACCAGACCGGCATCCTCCAGCTGACATGGATAGCAATCAGGGTCGCCACGATGCCTGCGAGAACAGCCCTCATGCGCCATCGCAGGATGAAGGCTGCAGCCCCGACGCCAGCACAGAACGCTCCGGTTACCGGAGTGCTCGAAGCGCATGCCAAGATAATGAAGCCTCCCGCCAGAATGCCGACGGCCACCCATCTCCACCGGTGCACTCCACTGAATCCATAGGCGGCCATGAGCGGCATGGCCGCCGCCCAGAAGCAACCCGCGAGGATCGGGTGGGCGAAGGCGCCCTGACAGCGGAGTCTCCCCTGGCGAATCATCGTGATCTCCGGTACGCCGCCCAGGAAAGCGAACGCGTTGTGGCCGGTGCTGCGCTCGATGCTGAACGCGACGGCGACCGGAATACTCAGGAGGATGAGCCCCATAGCGACATGGCCCACATCGCTCCAATCGCGGATGAGGCACCGAAACATGAAGTACATGCCGAGCGCATCAAAGGCGAAACCAAGCCGATTGATCATTGCGGCCAGTGTTCCGTGCAGCGCCGTATGGCAGATGATCGAGGTGACCGCCCAGAGGATGACGGCCTTGTCGAGGGCTTGCCATCGTATCGCGGCGGACTCGCCGCGCGCAAGAACGCGCATCCAACAGAAAAGCACCATGATCCTCAGAAGGTTGAAGTCCAGTGTGGCCACGACGATCCGCTGGGCCGGTGCCACGAAGCAGGCCATGATGAGAATTGGCATCGCTGCGTACCGCCTTGGCAGCACCAGGGTCGCCAGCCCGAGGACAGCAATCGCCGCAAGTCCAACCGGATGCAGATTGGTCTTGTCAGCCCATTCAATATTGAAGACTTCTGCCTGCCTGTCCAAGCTATGCCGGCTCCGCCGCAACGCGACGAGCGCCGCTCGCCGTCGTCGGATTCTCTGCCCGCGGCCTCAGGCGTTCCCCCGTTGTCGTCGCCCCTGGTGGTCTAGCGGCTTCGCAAGCACCGAGAAATGGCGGTCGGGGTGCCAGGCTCCGACTGCCGAGCTCCGCTCCTGACCGCAGAGGTTAAAGGTTCATCTGCCGTCGACGGTGTCCGGCAACGAACACCCCGCCGATACACTCTTCGAATGGTGCCGAGGATCGACCGCACCCGCTCGTCAAGGCCCAATTCCCCTAGCCAGCTCCGCAGCGTGGGCAGACCGACGAGAACTGGGCGCGGGGTTCTCGTCAGCCGAAGGGCAAGTAGCCGGCCCCAGACGGCTGCGCGGGCCCGAAGCAGGTTGGGCTGCGAGGTTACGAGCAGGTTGGGCTTACCGACGGTCATCCCCACAAGGCCAACACCTACGGCTGCGCTCAGCTTCCGTTGCCCCGCTGATGTCCTCGCCAAGGCCAGTGACCGCCCGGCTTCTTCCCCACAGCGCATCCGCCACCACGGATCTCCGACGGCCACGTCGGCGAATTCGCCCGTGTGATCCGGGCACAGCCGGCAGCGCCACTGGACGTACTTCGTCAACATCCCCCAGGAGTCCTCGTAGCTCATTTCCGCCGTGCGCTCGTGGTCGCCCTCGGACCACGAGACCCTTGCCCGGCCCGGCCAGCCGTGGCCGCGGTAGCGGAGACCGGTGACCGTGGCCGGGTCGGTGACGCCCATGGCCTTGAGCATTTCCAGCGTGCCCCGCGTCGAGGGGGTGCCCGCGCAGAAGAACGCGATGGTCAGGCCGACCTTCTCATCCAGCGCGGGCCGCAGCCTGCGGGCTTTCTGCACGGCTGCCACATCGCAAGGCTTGCCGATGAACACGCATGGTCCGGGAGCCTCTTCGATCATCCGCAGGCCGTCGCAGGGGCTGGCCGGGGCATATCGCGATCCGGCCCCGGCGAGCAGCTCCTCTCTCGTTCGGCTGAGGACCGTTTCGTTGAGATACGGTGCATCCCGCCGGGCCCGGGTGTGGAGGACGCCGTAGAAGCCCTCGTGTTCCAGGCAGTACAGCGCCAAGGCGGTGGCGACACCGCCGCTGGAGCCGACGAACCGGATCTCCGGATCGGTGGCGTGGCCTTCCCACACCTGGCGGATCGGGCCCCAGGCATCCAGAAGCTCCCGGATCAGGCCGGGATCCTTGCGGTCGAAGGTGTGCTCCAGTTCGATGCCCGGGCAGACCTTCATGGCCTCGGCCGAGCGCGGATCCGCTGGTTCGCCGTGGGCCAGGTACGGCCGGCGGCCGTAATCCACCGCATCTACCATGCGGATCTCCTCGGGGCTGATGTAGGCGCAGGCCCCGCAGCCGCAGCACAGCTGGTACTCGGCGACATCCTTGATATTCAGGACCTCCAGGCGACGGAACATCGCTATTGCGGCCGGCCGCTCAGGCCACCGTCTCCCTCAGGCACGGATGGCTGACAGGAGTCGCCCTGCACCATTCCTCGGCCGGAACAAGGAAAGCGTCTGCATCGAGAGACAGCTCCTCGATCGACTTCTCCCACCACCGGGAATGCTCGAGCCTCTGTTGCACTTCTTCCGAAAACCGGAACCTGATGATTCTGGCCGGGTTCCCGGCGACCACGGCGTATGGCGGAACATCCCTCGTGACAACGGCCCCCGCGCCGACCACCGCCCCATTGCCGATGTTCCGCACCGCAGGCGTGATCAGGGCGTTGCGCCCCACCCAGACATCGTGCCCCACGGTGAGCCCGCGCCGTTCGATCGTTTCCCGCTTCACCACCCCGAGTACCGGATTGTAGAAGAACGGGTGGAGGGAAGGGCGCTCGAGCGGGTGATTGGCGTTGAAGACGGTCACCCCCGAGGCGAACGAGCAGTACCGGCCGATTCGCGTTCCGGGGGGAATGTCGGCCGGACGGAAGCATCCGTAGCTATAGAGCCCGATCACCACATCGTGGTAATCGGCGAAGATACGGCGCAGCGTGAGAGATCGCATCTCGCCGCCTTCCATCCGTGCGACAACCCTGACAATGATCGATCGCGATCTCCGCCCCGCCACCCGGTAGAGGCCGTGGAGCAGTGCGCCCGTCAACTCATCACTCCTACCGTCAGATCTGCGACGGCCGATGGGCGTTCAGGTGCCGGTGTCGTCGCGAAGACCGCGCGCAACGCCTCCCGGACGGCGGGCAGCCTCCGGTCCAGGCCGGCGGCCACGGAGGCTCGCCGATCAAACACCTCTATCACGTCCCGAACCGCCTGGTCGGTCGATCGATCGCGCAGGTCGACCACGCAGTCTTTCGCATCAAGGAGATCGAAGACGCCGGCGAACTTCCTGCTGTAGGCCATCGGAGCTGTGGCGATCCCCTGGGAGGCGGCGGCGATGCAGGCGTGCATCCGGGACCCGACGAAAAAACCGCAGCGGCCGATCACGTGCTTGATCTCGCTCTGGTCATACTCGCCTTCCAGCAGGAACACGCGCCCGGGAAAACGAGGTTCCAGGGCGTCATACAGCCACCGGCAGGCATCGGGATCGCTTTCGACGTGACCGGAAGGGGTGAAGACGTGAGGTACCAGCAGAAGCGACGTTCCATCCCGCCTCAGAAGGGCCTCGCCCACCGCCTCAACCGTCGAACGGTAGTCCGATCGGAGTCCGAACATGTTGTTCCGCGTGTAGCCCCCGTTGTACAGGAGGCCGCTGACGTTGAAGCCGACCAGGCAATCACACTCGCCGGCTCCAGGCAGCCGAGGCGTTGCCCGAATCGCCGCCGGCGGTCTGGGGTCCAGCACGAAGGCAACGTCAGGGACCACCCCGGGAACGCACCTCATGCCGCGTCCGCCGATGAGCCGCTCAATGGTTTCGATGCTCTCACGGTCCCGGGCGTAGACTGCCCAAGCCCGGGAAAGAACCAGCCGGGCCAGCGCCCGGCTGGCCCTCGCCCGGAACGGGCCGTAGGTCTGCGGAAGAAGCACAAGATCGGCGCCTGCGGCCAGAATCAGCAGCTTCTCCAGCACCCCGAACAGCAGACGCGCAAATCCATAGATGTCGCTGAAGCTGTCGCCCCCGGTGATGTCCGCGATGCATTCGGCCTCCGAGATCAGCCTCAGACAGCGGTTCCTGCGGGTCAGTCTTCGGCGCCACGCACCGACCGGCAGCATCCGGATCATGCACGCGGTGGCCAGCAGGCGCAGGAGATGATTCGACCGCCAGACCGTCTTGTTGCGGCGGACGCCCACGCGTTCCAGGCGGACCGCATGGCCGTCGGCCAGGACCACCTGCGGCGTGTCCGGCTGCCTGGCGCCCTCCAGAAGGCTGATTCTCGCGCCGGGTCGTGCCTGAAGGATGCACTTCACGGTGGACGCGAGAAGGGCACTGACCCCCAGGTTGCCGCTGTCCAGCGAGGCCCCCATCACGATGAAATGGGGCGGGTTGGATTGGGAAGAACTCACGGTTCCTTCGACGCGACCGGGCAGCCGGGAGCAGCGGTGAAGCCGCCCGGGCGACTTCGAATGAGATGCAGACCGAGGACGGCTGAGCCAGTCCCGAGCAGACCGGCGAGCGCCAGCTGCGTCAGCACGCTGCCCGGCAGATGCGGGCACAGGCCCCACGCGAGGAGAGACAGCACCGCCCCGACCACAACGCCCTCCGTTCCGCTTGCCGCATAGGAGGCTGCAGGCATGGCCAGAGCTCGGCCAAGAACGACCAGCTGAAAACCAGTGGCGACAGCGAGGCAGCCCAGCAGGTCTGCCGCGACGCCCGTGGTCCCATACAGGGAGGCTGCTGGATAAATCGTGAGTCCGATGAGCACGAGCCGGAGCATGGTGAAGCGGCGATGCAGGGCTGGCCGCCCCAGAGCCAGGTACGCCGAGGCTACAGGGATGTTGATCAGCTGCAGAAGAAAGTAGAAGGAGAGGATCGCCAACACCGGCGACATCACCTCATAGGAAGGACCGTAGCATGCCTTCAGGACCGCCGGCGCAAACACCGCCAGCAGGCAGGAAACCGGAAAGCCGAACAGCAGGATGGACCGGTTCATCCGCAGAAGATGGTGCCACATTCGAGGGAGGTCATCCTGGGCCTCGGAGAGCACGGGCAGAATCAGCGGCTGGACGACCCTGGAGAAGAGCGTCACGGGAGTCTGTGCCAGCGACAGCGCCAGCGTATACATCCCCAGGTCGTCCCTGCTGCAGACCTTGCCGAGCACAAAAACGTCGGCCTGCATCACGACGAAGGTCAGCAGCGGCAGCCCGATCATCCCGCGGGAAAACCTGAGCAACTCACGTGCCGATGCCTGATCGAACAGGAGCCTCGGGCGCATGGGGCAGAAGACGAACGATGCAAGACACCGGCTGACGGCCTCGCCGACGAATCCGATCACCAGGGCCCACACATTCGGGAATACCGTCACCATCAACAGGCTGATCAGCGTACCGGCAAGTCCCGCCCCCTGGGTGATCCATACATACTTGCCGAATTCCAGCCGCTTCTCAAGGACATACAGCCGCGGGCTGGTGAATCCGGAGAACGCCATCGTGAGGAAGGCAACCTGCAGCAGCGGCGTGAGTCCCGGTTCTTCGTAGAAGGCCGCGATCCAGGGGGAGCTCCAGACGCCCAGAGCGTAAAGGAGTACGCCTCGGGTCGCACTGAACCACCACGCAGCGTTGAGGTATCCGAGGGTGTCCCCACGCCGGCTCTGAACAATCGCCTGGCGGATTCCGACCTCGGTGAGTGATTCGAACAGGAGGCTCGCCGCAAGCACCAGGGCCATCAGGCCGAACTGGTCGGGTGCCAGGATACGGGCCAGAATGATGTTCCGGAGCAGCCGCGCGCCCTGCGCTACGCCGCTGCTCACGGCCAGAATGCTGCCTGCGCGCAGGCAGCGCGCAAGCAGGTCGCGCCCACAGGGCTGGCCCTTTCCTTGAGAGCTTACGTTGCTGCGTTGCGGACGCGTCATCTCGCAGGGCTCATCTGCAAAACCCGGAAGCCTTCGCCGAGAATCGCTGTTTAAAGGCGACTATATTATGTCACCCAAACCCGGCATTGCCCAGGACCGGTACTCATGCCCGTTCTCCACCAGCCGTCTCGCTGCCGTCCAACGCGCGTCGCGAAGATTCGTCCCGTTCCCAGACGCCCGCGCCCCATGACATCTCCGCTCGTGCCCGCCACTTCACCAGCAGCGTCACCCCGACATATACGGGCAGGCAGAGCACCAACCACGGCCGCGAGACACACACGCCGGCTAAAGTTCTCCAGTTTTTCCGCTCGCGGTTAGGCATCATCGGAAAGCGCCGGCCCAGCTCGTACTGTCCGCGGCGCACGCGGGTCTTCACCCGAATAAGGTCCGCGAGGGTCTCAGGCGCCTGCACCTGGCAGCAGGCATCCACCGCCGAGACACGCTCAGCGGGCTGAAAGAGGAATCGCACGAAGCCGTCGTCGTTGATGACGTGGGGAAAGCGGTCAAACCTCGCCCGTCCCTCGCGGGAGAGCGCGTAGACGCCGGCCCCAACGTAGCCGTGCGACCTGTTGTAGGGCAGGCGGGCCCAGACGGCATAGAAGGCGCGGACGGGCCATGAAGACCGCGAAAGGTCAGTCCGCGGTTCTGGCCAAGCAACGAGACCTCCCCCTTGCTCAAGAAGATCCGCGATCCTCCTGATTGCATCGATCGTCAGAACGACATCGGCGTCGACGTAGAACCGCGGAAAACCGCGGGCCAGACAGTCGGCAACATTCAAGGCGGCAGTCTTGGACGCCTTTCGCACTGTGATGACCCGTACGGGCTCTCCGAACTGGCGGGCGACTTCGGCTGTTCGATCCGTGCAGCCGTTGCAGGCAACGATCACCTCAAGCTCCAGCGGATCGGCACCATCGAGAATCGACCGCAGGCACCGCGCAATCACGGCTTCCTCGTTGTGAGCGGGAATAATGATGCTGATCATGGGGAGACTCCCCCGCCAGGAGGCGTCGCGGCGAGGCAGGCCAGAGCCGTGATCACTCCCGCCTCCGTGATGAACCGCCGCACCGCCTGGATAAGCTGAGGAGAGGCAAAGGGTCCGATGGGGCCGCCTTCCCGCAGCCTGGAGATCGCTTCAAGCCTCTGATGCAGTTCTTCTTCGTCAAGGGCCGTCTCGATCTTGCCCAATTCGCGAAAACGCCGTGCGGTCGCCAACTGATGGTCGTTGCGGGTCTCGCGCAGGTCGCCCCGCCGCGGCATCACCAAGATTGGCTTCTGGTGCTCTAGAGCGATCAGGATCGAGCCAATACCGGCATGAGATACAATCACCGACGCAGATTCAACGTGGGCACGGAATTCCTCCGGATTAAGGAATTCCGTCCAGGGAAAGTGCCTGGGGCGCCAGCCGCCCCGCCCAATTTGAGCAACCACATCCCCCCGACTAGCCTTCCGGGCCCACTCATCCACGGCTCGTACGAGCCGGTCAAAGGGAAGCTGCGCTCCGACCGTCACGAAGATCAAAGCACCGTCCCCGCGTATTTCGGCCCTTCCGGGCGGGACAGATGAGACCACTGAGTAAGCCAAAGATCCACATATCTGCCCACGCGCTGACCTGATAGAGAAAGTTCCTCGACGTTGGCAATGCTGTCAAGCCAGATAGTCCGGGCCCCTGTCCAGCGCCCCAGTCGTATTGCGAAGTAACCTGGAGCGGCCCCAGTAGACACAATCACATGCGGTCTGAGCCTCACCAACAACAGGAAGACCCGCAGTGCGAGGAGAGCCAAGGCCGCCTTGTCCCATCTCGTTGCGTCATTGACTGTTCTGAAGCGCTCACCTTGTACATCCAGGCGGTAGGCAGCATCCACGGTGACGTAGGTCACCATGTGCCCCTCAAACGCCGGTCGCAGGCGAAGGAGCTGTACCCAATGGCCTCCTCCCGAGGATATGGCGAGTATACGCTTTGGGCCTTCTCGCTCGGAGTGCCTGTTTGCGGGTCTAGGGCGCATCCGGTTCGCGAGGACGATCGCCAGGAACCCCAGCGGACACGAGACGGCGGTACCCCTATCACGAGTAGCACTGAACCTGCAGGCCCTGAGGGTATCGCCCAGTCGTGCCGCGGCACCTGAGACGGGGCTGCCTGCTTTCTCCAGGGCCCGACCCGCTACCAGTTCCCGCCCGCCCAGGCCGTTCTTGAAGTGGTACACTCCGGGATTGCCCTCGGGATCGATGCCCCCCAGGTCGTAGGCTCGGCAGCCGCGGCTCCGGGCGGTCTGGATAACGTGCCATTGGAGCATGTAAGAGGCCTTGGACTGCATGCCCTCGGCGCTCGAGGCCCCGAGCAGGTACACGCAGGTGTCGCCCAGGATGCTGGCCACGTGGCCGGCCACCGCCTGGCCCCTGAAGTCCGCGATGCTGACGAGGAATCGCTGGCCATCGGTCAGGTGCTCCTGAACGGCTGCGTAGAAGTCGGCATCCAGATCGACCTCGAAGCCCTTGCGGTCCAGAAGTTGACGATATAGGCCGCAGAACTCGGCAAACAGGTCCTGCGAATCGCCGCTGCGGATGGTCAGGCCGTTCTTTTCCGAGCGGTTCAGGCAGTTGCGCCACTTCTGGTCCAGCCCCCTGCGGATGGCCTCGATGGGCCGGTCAAGGTCGACCACCAGCGTCCGGTAAGCCCTGAGGCGGGGGTTGGGGGCAAAACCGCATCCGGCCAGTGCCTCCTCCTGCCGGGTGAGCCAGTCGGGCGGGCCCAGGGGGCAGGCGATCCTCAGGACCAGCTTGCGCCGCCGGACGTATTCGGCCTCCAGGGCCGCAAGGCACTGGAGCAACCGCCGGCCATCGGACGGATCGTTGCGCCGGACCAGCGGGCCGCCGTTAATATAGGCGATCCCGCCGCCGATCAACGGAATACGCTTGACCCGGACATCGGCCAGACCGAGCACCTCGCCGTCTCTGACCACCGCGACGTGCTCGGAGACCGCGCCGACCCGACGGGCACACGCCTGGCCGAAGGCCCAGAGCTGGCGGTAGTTGTAATCACGGAAGGACGGTGCGGTTTTCACCCACCTGTCTCGGTCACACGGCTCCAGACGGTACTCCTTCATGGGTTCGTCTTCGACCCGTCCCCGCCGTAAATCCAGCTACCGGCGCGCCGCAGACATCGTCGCCAGTGATACAGATACGAATACGCCCCCTCGCAGGTCAGCAGGAACTCGAGTTTCCAGACGTCGGGCGACATCGGGAAGCGGCCGATCACATCGTCCTCCGCCCGGCCTGACCAGAGCCGCTCGCCCAGCGTGAAGATGCGCCGATAACCGGCCGCCCGTGCCGCCGCAAGCGTGGCCGGCGTGCAGGACCCGTGCGGCAGGGCGAGATCCTCGACCACCGAGCCGGTGATGGTCTCAAGGGCTGCCCTGGATTCCTCGATTTCTCTGCGGAGCGTTTCAGGATCCTTCAGGTCCCCCAGCCGGGGATGCGTGAGCGTGTGCGAACCGATCCGGCACATGCCCGAGTCTTGTGCCGCGCGGACCTCCTCGGCGGTCATCAGCCTTTCGGCGGCCTCGGGATGTCCGGCCGGCATACACCAGCGGGGCCGGTCGCCCAGGTTGCCCGTCACGGGGAAGACCGTACAAGGGATCCCCAGAGACCGCATGACCGGGAAGGCATTCTCCAGCAGACAGGCAAAGCCGTCGTCGAAGGTCACGCACACCTTCGGGGCCGAGCATCGAGGATGGGAGCGATCGTGCCCCGGCAGAACCTCCACGGCTCGGCCTGCGATCCGGCGCATCTGCCAGGCAAAGCGATCCCGCTGGGGCCGGCGAACCCCGTGGTAGCACAGAACGACGGTCCTGCCGCCCGTCCATCCCGCCAGGCGCCCCAGCCCCCACCACAGAACCGCGATGACGAGGTAGACGCACCGCACCAGCCCCCCGCGGCGTCCGTAGATCCCGCGAGACGCACGACGGGGCGGGACCTGTTGCGAAGGAGGTTTCACCAGCCGTTGCCCGGCTGATGCACCTGGCCCCGTGAATCTGTCGACAACCGGTGGGCCGCACCGCATTGCGGGCACTGTTCTCACGTCCCGGCTGGAGACTGTCCCATGAGCACAGAGTCCGTATGGTTCGCACAGTTCGCTTCTTGCCGCTTTTTGTGAGTTCCTGTGACCATGATCCTTCACCGGCACGAAGAGCCGCCACAAGAAGCACGAAAACGCACGAAAAAGGCGGGGCACTGCTCGGTGATCCTCGGTTCTGCGGCTACAGTCTTGCAGGTTGGGACCCGCAGGTGTGCACGGGGCAACGCCGTGGCCGGCACCGCGGAGACGCTCCATGACCGATTGGCCGCCAAGCCCGGGGTCTGTCATTCGAGGCGTCAAGGGATTGTCCACCTTCTCCGGCCACCGCGGGCTGCTGGGCGTGCCGTTGGATCTGCTGCTGCGATTTGCTTTGATCGCCGGCCCAAACCACGTTCTCACGCGCCGGCTTGGATTGCTTTGGGCTCTCGGAATCTGCTGTGCCCCTCTGCCGGACAAGGACACTTCGGATGTCTTCGCCGTCCAGGATCCCGGGCACCCGAAGAGTCCGGATTGGGGAGACGCCGCGGACGTCGCGTCCGGCCTGGCGGGTATCGCACCGGCCGAACGGCACATCCGGTTGCGCCGTTCGCGGAGGTCGCCGTAATGCACTGTGGGCCCCTACCCGTCCGGCCTCCGGGCTCACGCTTTGACCAGATCACGCACCTGGCTCGACCTCAACGAAGCCGGCCCTTCTGATTCCCCCTTGTGACGCGACGTTCCAGTCGGTGGTATCAATGTACACCCTCCCTGCCCCCTCGTCCCTGCAGGCCTGAATCATTCGACGAAGCATGGCGGCGTAGACGCCTCGCCGGCGGAAGGGGGTAAACGTCACGCACTTGCGGATCACCCGGTCGCCGTCTTCCAGAGGCACGAGGTACCGGCCGACGGCCTCCGGGCCGGACAGCCAGCAGACCCCCGCGGGCTCGTCGCCGACATAGCCGACCCAGAGCTCGTTGCCCAGCCGCAGGTCGCGATGATGGTCCAGCCACATGTTGCGTCCGCCGTGATCGATGACGGCCGCGATCTCGGCCTCTCCGACCTCGTTGGGCAGGCGATAGCGGCGGACGGAGAAGCCCTCGGGTTCCCGCCCGTCGGGACTCGACACGGTGTGCGGATCGATGGCGTAGACAATGTGGCGGCGCCTGAAAAGCCGGCGATACTGGTGGGCGAGCAGCTGTGGCACCCCTCGAAGTCCACCGACCTCGCTCCACCGGCGCCGCAGACGGCGGTACAGCGAACCGGGCAGGTGGAGCCCACGCAGGCACGCATGGGCCAGATCGACCGCGTCACCCGGCCAGAACCGGGTGCGGATCCACCGTTCATGCATCGGGCGCGATGAAACGCCCAGCCACGACGAAATCTTCAGATACCAGAGCCGGTACCCCGCGAGCTCGTGCATCAGAGCAACAACGCGCAGGCACGCCACGCGAACGGCCGGCCACCAGCCCCTGCGAACCGCGACGACCTCCGCGACCCGGTACAACCGGCCGCCCAGCTTGACTTTGTATGGGTAGTAGCCGATCCCCAGCTCCAGCTGCCTGACGCCCTCGGCGATGGCGGCCTGGATCAGGTCACAGGCACCCACGCGGCCCGGAAAGCAGAAGTGCCACTTGGGATCCATGCTCCGCGACGCGAGAAACCAGTGGAGCCGCTCACCGAAGCGGATGGCGTAGTTCATGGTGAACAGTTCGTTGTCGGCGTGGATTCTGCGAAGCCTCAACCGGGCCGCAGCGGCCTGGACAAAGGCCAGATCGCGATGAAAGCCCTCGGCACAGGGCCAGTCGGCGAAGTGCCCGGCGCGGCCCTTCTCGGTCCACTGCCGCTGGTGAAGGTCGATGAACTCGCGAAGGCCTCGTAGAGAACCGACCTCCGTCACCGCATCGGACGCGCAGGCACCATGATCCCCCTGCAGGCGCCGGTTTTCCTTCCGCACGCTGTGACGCTCCCGGTAGGAGAGGCTCTGAATGTACGCTTCGTAGTGGTCGGGCAGATCCAGGAGCGCGTGGGGCAGCGGATTCGTGGGGCTCACAACCGAACCAACCGCCGGGCTTGCCCCAAGGTGACGTACCAGGGCTTTCTCGTGCCGGAAGTAGCCCGGCAGGTGCCCGAAATGGATCAGGTCCCAGGGGGATTCGGTGACGGCCCTGATCAAGGCGGGCACGATCTCCTCAATGAACTCCGTCCGCAAGGCGATATTGGCTGTTGCCGTGGAGTGGTCGCAGCCCACGATCCCGACGACGGTCACCCCCAACGGACCGACGCTGAGTCGTTCGCGAAACAGCGGTATCACCCCAACGAGATGACCGCCCTTTTCGAAGGCGTGGATCTCGAGCCGCCGGCCCTTCCCGTACCATTGCCACCAGAGCGCACACCAGTCGAATGACGAGAACAGGTCGCCTTCGGCCAGTGCCAGATCGTCCCAGGCCTCGCGAATCTCGCAGGCGGTTTCAAAGTCCATGTACAAACGGTGCCGCAGAGGCTGGCCGGCGGCCGCCTCGGCGTTCCAGGGCTCCGCCGGCCGCAGGATCTGGCAGTGCGGATACGGCCGGCGGCATCCCGGAGGTTTGTCCGCTGCCCATTCCCGAGCCTCGCGCGGCTGTGCCTTGTCATCGAAGGCCTCGGCGGAGGCGCCGGGCGCCGGCATCAGCCGGCAGAGCCGCCAGCGGCAAGGCACCGGCAACTCCGCCGGACACCGGTCCTGCTTTCCTGCGGCCAGGGGCGGCACCGGGTCGGCCGCATGCGACTCATCCGGGCGGCACACGCTCAATCGATCCGCTCCAGCCATTCAGTGCGCCAGAAGAAGAAACACATGCGCTGGCATCCCCGGGTATCCGGGTGGCCCGAGCCGTCGCAATGCACTCCCTCCAGGAGGACGACATTTCGGCACTTAAGCATCTTCCATTCACGCTCGTCGAAGAACCGGTCCACCCGTTTGGCCACCCGCAGCGTCCGGCCACAGTATTGGGCCATCGGCTCCAGAAAGGCGCATCCCTTGCAGGCCCCGTTGGCATCCAGCGTTTGCCGGATCTCCTCCAGCGGGCGGACCCGCACCATGTCCCCCGTGTTGATCTCCGTCGGGCCGGGAGCGGCCGCGGAATCGTCCGGGGGATCGTACGGCCTGTGGATCAGCTGGAGACCCAGCCGCCGGAGCACCTTGCGCAGCAGATTGCGGGATCGCCTTCGCAGATACCACCCCGCCGGCTCACGGCCGCAGGCCATGTTGGTCATCAGCTGGCAGCCGGTTTTCAGTGGCTGATCGGTTTTCGTTTCCATTCAGAGCCTTCCGGGATCGCCGGGGTCTTCAGCGGCGTCCGACCGCCTGTTCCGCCAGTGCGACCGGCGCGAACAGCACCCGCTCCAGCGCGGGGCTGAGCCGGTGCGTGAGATCCGACAGGTCGAGCATGGCCCGATGAATCCCCCGGGTCAGCCGGCCGGCCCGGCGGAGGTTGTGGAGGTACATGAACCTGAACAGCCGGCGGATCCCGGTCCTGACCGCGGCCGGGTAGCGGAAGAAATCGGCGTCGAGCACCGCTCCGCGCGAGAACACCCGCCTTTCGAAGAACGAGTGCCGGCGGACATTCGGCGCGTCGTAGGCCCGGGCGTCGTCCAGCCACCAGTTCTCGAAGCCGTACTCACCCTTGTAACGCTCGTAGATCTCCGTGCCCGGGAAGGGAATCAGGATCGACGCGACCGCCGGGTGAAAACAGTCCACGTAAGGAGCCAGTTCCTCCATCAGCCGCCGGGTCCGCTCCAGCTCCGTCAGCCCACCCCAGGGAAAGCCGAGGATAAAGAACACGTAGGGCCGGATTCCGACGTCAGCCGTGTCGGCGATCACACGTTTGACCATTTCGACGGTGTGCGGCTTGTGCACGCGCCGCAGCGTGTCGGGGCACCCGCTCTCGACGCCGAAGTCGATCTGCACGCAGCCGGCCGACGCCGCGACCTCCAGCAGTTCCCGGTTTACCATGTCGATCCGGGTCATCATGCTCCAGGTGAACTTCACCGGGTGATCCCGCAGCAGGCCGCACAAGGCCTTGACGCGGGTCTTGTCCACGGTCATGGCATCGTCCATGAAATGGAAATGCCGGGTTGCATAAGTCCTGTGGAGGTCCTGCATCTCCCGCGCGATGCCCTCGGCCGACCGGAACCGGAACCGCTTGCCGAACAGGTCGCCCGCACAATAGGCGCACCTGGCCGGGCAGCCGCGGGAGGTGAACAGGTTGGCGTGCAACGGCCCGTCCGCCCGGGTCCCGTAGTCCTCGACCCTGACCAGGTGCCTGGCCGGCGGCGGCAGGCTGTCCAGGTCCTCGATCACCCCGCGCGGCTCCGTGCGGCAAATCGCTCCGTCGGGGCCACGGTACACCCAGCCTTTGACCTGGCCGGGGGAAATCTGCCCGACAAGCGCCCGGACCGCCTCCTCGACGGTTGCCTCGCCTTCCCCGAGCACCACCGCGTCGAAGCCGTGGGCCAGCGGCTCCCCGGGAAGAATGGTCGCGTGTGGTCCCCCGGCCAGGAGCCTGGCCCCCAGGGGCCGCAGCATCCCGGCCAGCCGGTAGGCTTCCCGAACCAGCGGCGTCACCAGCGTGATACCGATCACGTGCGGTCTGAACTCCGCGGCCCGTTCCGCGATCTGCTCGTTGCTCAGCCTGCACCGGGCGGCGTTGGCGTCGATGATCCGGATCACGCATCCGGCCCGCTCGAGGACCGCCGCAAGCATCAACAGACCCGCCGGGCAGCTTTCGTGCCTCTGGGACGACGACGGGGGATAGACCAGCATCACTCGAACGGGCCCAGCGGCGGCGGTACCGCGTGCACTTCCCGCGGACACGGTTACGGCTTCACCCCTGTGCACGGCTTGTCCCTTTCCGGACGCCCATCGCGCCCTGCCCGCTCGATGATTCAGCATTGAGTCGGCAACCAGCCGGTCAGGTGAAACCGCAGCGCGCAGGCCGCCAGGCTGAGCTGCTCCCGAGTCGGCCGCGCTCGCTGCCCGACCCACACACGCTGAAGCAGGAGCACTGCCAGTCTGGCAAGGGCGGACACGCAGAACATGGCGTTGGCGACCCTCCGGACCGTCTTTCCGGACTTCTTCTCCAGAAACATCAGCACGCTGCGGCGCTGCAGCACATGCATCTCCCCGGCGCACTGGGAAGAGCTTCCTTTCCAGTAGTGAACGATCGCCGGCTCAGGCGTGTAAAGTACCTGCCAGCCCGCCTGCTTGAACCGCCAGCACCAGTCGGTGTCCTCCGAGTACATGAAGTAGTCCTCGGCCATCGAACCCACCTGCTCCAGCGCCTCGCGCCGAACAAGCATGAAGCACCCTGCGACCACGTCGACCGATTTCGGCGACTCATAGTCCCACCAGGTCATCCGCGCCCGGCCGAAGAACCGGCTCTTCGGAAACAGCCCCGGCAGCCGGCTCAGCGACAGGGCCAGGTTGAGCAGGCTGGGGAACATGTAGCAGTTGTACTGAATGCTTCCGTCGGCCAGCAGCGTCCGGCAGCCGACCACGCCGGCCTCGGGGTGAGCATCCGCAAAAGCCACGGCCTTCTCGACCGCCCGGTCGAGCACGCGCGTGTCGGGATTCAGCAGCAGCACATACCGCCCGGAGGCCACGGCCATTCCCTGGTTGTTGGCCGCCGCGAAGCCCCGGTTTTCAGCGTTGCGGATGACCCTGACTTCCGGAAACTCCCGCTCGATCATCTCGACCGAGCCGTCGCTCGAGGCATTGTCCACGACGATGACTTCGGACTTCACGCCGCCGCTCTCGTCGCGCAGCGACTGCAGACAGCCCCGCAGGAAGTCCCGCGTGTTCCAGCCGACGATGATGATCGAGACGTCAGTCAGCAGGTGAGGTGCCCCCCTCGATCTCAGATGCGGTTTTCCGGCGAGCGCAGCCACAGCTCGCCTTCCAGGCACGTCAGAAACGCATCTCCCCGCTGGATGGCACAAAGCACATCCCGGTCACGGGAGTGAACCATCATCCAGTTGCCCCGCTTGCACAGGCAGCGCTGGTCCATCAGGCCCGCCAGGTGGGCCGGATCAAATCGACCCTGCAGTCCAACCGCGCCCTCCCGCCAGGCGCGATGAAACAGGTGCCGCAACACCTGCCCCGCCGACCGGCCGTCGACCGCCAGCAGCATCACCTCGCTGAGGTCCTGCCGGCGAAGGTAGTACAGGCAGCCGCCGAGCATTTGACCGCCTTCCGTCCTGACGATGAAGCCGCGCAGTTCACCCCGGTGCCGGTTCTCCTCGAGCCTTTCCAGGAGCCAGGCCAGCGACCCCGCGTCCAGTTCGGGGCGGAGTGCCCGCGTCCGGGCAAAGACTGCGGTGCACTCGAGAAGCCTTTCGGGGGTCATGGGCTCCTCGAGAGTGGCAGGGGCCACCTGCCGAAAGGGAGTCCACCGCATACAGTCGAGGACCACGTCGATCGCCCGCGCCAGGGGCTGCGTCGCCCGGCTCAGCCCATTCATCCCGCATTCGCAAGCCAGAGCCTTGCAAAGCAGCCCGGCGGGTCGAAGCGGGCGGATCCAGTTCATGCTGTATGCCGGAACCGCGATGCCGCCCGCCGCCTCCCAGATCCGCTTGCCGTCCGGCGAGACACCGTCCGACAGGCACAGATCCTGAGGACCGCTGAAGAACGTCTTGACCATCCGGGCGCCGATCAGGGGATTGCGTTGCTCCGGAGCAACCATCAGCCGGTGCGCGATCGCCACGCGAATCGGTCGCCCATGGAAAAGCATCCGGCGACAGATCCGGCCCATGAAGCCGACGATTGCACCCTGCAGGTTCTCGCACACCAGCGAAGGCATATCCTCCTGAAGCCACGGGTTCTCCAGGAATACTTTCGCGTAGTAGCGGCGAAGGCCCTCGGTCGGGCCGGACTTGCCCTCCCAGAAGACGCGGGCATGCAGGTCAGCCACCTGCGCCATGTCCTCGGCGAGGCACGCTCGAACCGTAAACGGGGCGGCACCGCCGCCCGATGGGCGGCACTCCCCCATGGTTGCTGATGCATGAGGCGCCGCATTCGGCCCGGACGCAGCCTTCGAATGGCGGACTTCCGTTGTCACTATATTGGCTCCTGGGCGACAACAGGACCGCCCTCAGTCCCCGCCTGCTTCTCGGGTGTCATCGGGCCAGAAGGCGCTGATGCCCGGCACCGCCTCGGCCGCGAACCGCCTGATCCGCTCCTCCGCCTGCCCCGGCGGATCGACGTCGGAAGCCACAGTGCTGATCTGCACCTGAGCCACGAAATACCGCGGATCTCTCGCAAGATTGGGCAGCCGCCAGCGCGGCCCCCAGAACTCCGTCCAGTCGGTCACGTGACGGCCGGCGAGGTTGTAGTAGTTCAGCATCACCACCGACTCCCCGCCCGGTCCACCCCGGGTGAAGCGGTGCATCAGGCACGGAAGGCTCCCGCCCGACGGCAACGGCACCTCGTCCGGGTGATGGCCGGCCGCGGCCCAGCCCTGCGCCGGAAAGCAGACCTGCGGCCGATGCCCCAGCATCCTGGCGGGCCGGGCCGCATAGGCCACGTAGAGATCGACCACCTCGCCGGTCAAGGTATTGAAGTAGCGCCGATACACGTGGTCGTCCGATCCGGCCACCTCGATGACCCGCTTGCTCAGCGGCACGTCGGCCCCTTCCCACGGCCCCAGCCGCATCGGAAGCGTCGACAGCGGCCGGTCGAGCACGACCGGCGACGTCCCCGGAGCCTCGAGAACACGATCGATCCAGCGATGGGCCAGACCGCCGCCCAGCAGCACCGCCACACAGGCCGCCAGTGCGAATCCATGCGCCCGGGGCGGTGCAGCCGTGTGCACGTCCGAAGACGGCGGTGTCATCGCGACGCGAACCATGGGGTTTCAGGCCGTCGGGCGGACCGGACCGGCACCGGCCCGTAATGCCGTCGCCGGCCGCCCTCCGCTGCCCGTCTGGCCGTGCTCGATCCAGCGCAGCAGCCTGAGCTCGCCGAGCAGGATCAGCACCGCCAGAGGCATCATCGTCAAACCGGCAAAGTCGTGCAGGAACTTCTGCCCGGCCTCGCCGCCGAGCGATTCGTGCAGGAGCACGGTCACCAGGAGGCGCAGGGAGTTCGACAGCACGCCCACCGGCAGGCTGGAAAGCGCCAGTGCCGCCTTGAGCCACTTGGGCGCCCGGATCGCGAACGCCATCGCCGACGCCACCACCACGAAGGCCGTCAGCATGCGCAGACCGCTGCAGGCCTCGGCCACGTTGACGGCCGTTCCCTGCGGCAGCTTCAGCACGTTGCCCTCGCGGCTGACCAGGTAGCCGAAAAGCTCAAGCCCGAAAACCGCCGAGGTGGTCGCAAAGCTCTGCAGGGGCAGCGCCACGGCGGCGTGAACGCGTCTGGGCAGCGGGGCCATCAGGAACAGGAACACCAGCGGCCAGAAGATCCATCGCGTGAACCTCCGGCCGGCGATCAGCAGGAACACCCCGAAAACCGTCAGGACCAGCGAGAACGGCTCGGCCGACCCGTAGCTCAACAGCAGGCCGCCGAGCCGGATGGCCTGGGCGCCCAGCAGCACCACCAGCCCCCACCAGCACGGCTGGAACTCCAGCTGGCTCAGCAGCTTCCTCCGGGACCAGAGCACATACGCAAACACCACCGGCACCAGCTGCCCGGCGGAGTAGTCCCCGTCGTTCTGCCACGTTCTCCACAGGAAGGCCAGCGTCGGCATGTAGCTCCAGAAGAAGACCGCCAGCAGCCCCACGGCCGGGGCGAGCCGAAACAACCGCTCCCGCTGGACCACCCGCGACACGGGAGCCGTTCGCCCCCGGGCGGTGCTGCTCCGCACCGTCAATGTCGCACGTTGCGGCAAATGACCTCCCGGTGTGTCGTGCGCTCGGGCACCGCAGCGCATTCTCAAGAACTTCCTCCGTCCGGGAAGGAAAGCCGACCCGGCAGAACCCGACGGCCGGTCGGTCCGCGGCGCGAACTCATTCCTCGCCCGCTCCGTCGGCCCGCAGCGCCGGCTGGAGAAGCTGCCGCGCGGTGCGCCGCTTGGCGGCGATATCCCGGTAGACTCTCTCGACCTGCCCGGCCGTCAGGCCGCAAGCCCGCGCAGCCTCCTCCGCCGGAACGCCGTTGTGAACAGCGAACAGCATCAGGTCCATCAGGTCGTAAGGCAGCGCGAAATAGAACTCCTCCTGCGTCTGCGGCAGACTGTAGGTATCCGTGCTCGGCGGCTGGTTGCGGATCTCCTCGGGCAGGTCCAGGTGCCGCGCCAGGGCGTAGACCTGCCTCTTGTAAAGATGCGAGATCGGCTTGAGATCCGCAAGGCCGTCGCCTCCGCGGACGAAGAAGCCCAGATCATACTCCAGCCGGTTGGGCGTGCCCAGCACCGCGCAGTTCATCCGCTCGGCGTGGTAGTACTCGAACAGCTTCCGCGTCCGCTGCTTCATGTTGGTGGCCGCCACCACCTGCAGATACACCTCCACCGGCATCCGGGCCCGCTCCCGCCGGCCCTGCGGCGACTCGACGATCAGGTTGAAGTAGTTCACGCGCTCGCGGCCGAGCAGGTCGTCGGCCACGGCGATCTTCATCCGCCAGCCGTCGCCGAAGTCCGGGAACAGCCGCCGCACGGCCTCGTCGCGGCGCCGGTAGCACCCCAGGGCCTCCAGCGCCGGGGCGATGTCCTGGATCTCGAACCCGATCCCCGCGAAGTCGCAGACCAGGCGGCCCCTGGCGCTGGTGTCGGCCGCCGAGTCGCGCTCCGGCAGCAGCAGGCCGAACACCCGTTGCGGCCCCAGGGCCCGGGCCGCCAGCACCGCGCACACCGCCGAGTCCACGCCGCCGCTGACCGCCACGACCACGCCCCGCCGCCTGAGCCCGCGCACCGCGTCGCGGATCGCCTCCTCGATCCGCCGGACCTCGCCGGAGCAGTCGATCTCCAGCCAGGTCGCCCCCGGCGGCTGCTCCCGTGAATCGATCGTGCTCATGATTCAAACCACGCCACGTCGCCGCGCCGGTTCAGGCCGCGACCGCCGCATCCCCCGCCCGGTCGCACAGCACGTCGGGGGCCGAAGTCTCCAGGCGCCGAAGGGCCTCCTGGACCCGGCCCGCAAAGCCCTGGAGGAAGAAGCGCCCCAGCAGCTGCAACGTCAGCAGACCCACCAGGGCCATCTCCTCGCGCTCCCCGGACATCCGGCCCGACTGCCGCCTGGCCTTGTCCACCAGGCGACCGGCCGGCCCGGGGTCCGCCAGGCCCCACGCCGCCAGGGCCCCGGGCGAGAGCAGCTCATCGACATAGTCCGCCGGACCCGGAGCGAAGAACGCCTGCGTCATCGGGGCCCGGTACGGCTTCTTCGGCCGGTTCCAGATCTCCACCGGCAGGTGACGCACGCCCATCCGGCGCAGCACGGCCTTGTCGGTCAGTCCGCGCAGCCGGAGCCTGGGCGGCAGCCCCAGGCAGAACTCCACCACCTCCGGATCCAGGAAGGGGTAGCGCACCTCGACTCCGTGCCCCATGGCCACGCGGTCGCCCTGACAGCTCAGCAGGTACGGGCTCAGAAAGGTGGCGATCTCGATCATCTGGGCCCGGTCCAGGGCCGGCCGCTGCAGCCATCCGTCCGGCAGCGCCCCGGCCAGGCTTCGATCGCCGTCCGGGCCTTCCGCCAGGCGCCGCAGATCCGGCGACAGCACCGCCGTCGCCCAGGCGGTGTTCTGCCAGCGGATGCGGTGCGAGTAGTACGGATCGTCGGCGCCGGTCAGCCCCCGGCCGAAAAACTGCTGCCACATCCGCGTGCCGCGCTGCCGGGCGGATCCGACGTCGCCGTAGAGCCGCGACAGCAGGGCCGGCCGCCAGGACGAATCCGGCCGGCGGGCCCAGAACCGCCGGATCATGTCCTCCTTGAAGATATCGTAGCCGGCCAGGAACTCGTCGGCGCCCTCCCCGGTCAGCACGACCTTCATGCCGTGGTCGCGAACCAGGCCCGACAACAGGAACAGCGGCGCCGGCGCGGTCCGCAGCAGCGGCATCTCGCAATGCCATACGACCTCCGGCAGGGCCTGCCGGATCTCCCGGGCTCCGCACAGGATCTCGTGGTGCCGCGTCCCCAGGAGCCCGGCCATGCGGCGCTGCTGCGGAGTCTCGTCGAAGACCGGGTCCTCGAAGCGTATGGCGAAGGTCTGCAGCGGACTGCTGTCGGACCTGCGGATCAGCGCCCCGATCGTCGAGGAGTCCAGCCCCCCGCTGAGGTAGGCTCCGACGGGCACGTCCGCCCGCAGCCGGAGGCTCACCGCCCGGGCGAGTTTCTCCTCCAGCGCGTCGGCCGCCTCCTCCGGCGACGATGCGGCCAGGACCGGATCGTCCCGGAACTGCGGGCGCCAGTAGATGCCGCAGGTCTCCCGCCCCTGGTCGTCGAAACACGCCCAGCCGGCCGGAGGCAGCCCGCGGATGCCCTCGAAGACCGTGGCCGGCGCCGGGACCGCCCAGCGGGTGAAGACCTCGGCCACCGCCGGCCCGGACAGCCGCGGCACGACCGCGCCGGCGGCGAAGATCGCCTTGGCCTCCGAGGCAAACAGCACCCGGCCGTCGGCGCGGGCGTGAAACAGAGGCAGGATGCCCAGCCGGTCGCGCACCAGCCACAGGACCCGCCGGGCCGAGTCCCACAGGCCGAAGGCAAACTGGCCGTTCAGCTTCTCCCAGGCCCGTTCGCCGTACTCCTCGTAGCAGTGAACGATGACCTCGGTGTCGCCGGCGGTGCGAAAGCGATGCCCGCGCGCCCGGAGCTCCTCGCGCAGCTCGATGTAGTTGAAGATCTCGCCGTTGAACGTGATCCAGACCGATTCGTCCTCGCTGGCCAGCGGCTGGGCACTCCCCTCCACGTCGATGATGCTCAGCCGGGCGTGCCCCAGCCCGACGCGTTCGTCGCGGTACAGGCCGTACCCGTCCGGGCCCCGGTGGCGAAGCATGGCCACCATGCGCCGCAGATCCTCGAAGGCGACCGGCCCCTGCCCGGGACCCGCCAGGATGCCCGCGATACCACACACGCCTTGAGGCCCCCTATCCCGGGTCCGGTCCCTGCCTGCCCGCCTGCTCGGCCTGGAGCACGCTCTTCTTGATCTTGCCCGATTCGGTCTTGGGCAGCGATTCGCGGATCTCGACGAACCTGGGCACCATGTAGTTCTCGAGCCTCGCGCGGCAGTGCTGGCGGACGTCGCGCTCCGTGAGCACGTATCCTTTCCGCGGGGCGACGATCGCCTTGACGGCCGCGCCGTCGATGGGGTCCTCCACGCCGATGATCGCCGCCTCCGCCACGGCCTCCATCTCGTACAGGACGTTCTCGATCTCCCTGGGGCTGATCTTCTCGCCCTTGCACTTGAAGACGTCGTCCTTGCGGCCCACGAAGTAGAGAAAGCCCTCCTCGTCGGCCTTGAACCAGTCGCCCGAATAGAGCACCTTCTCCCCGGGGATGTCCCCTTCCCGCAGACGCTCGGCGGTGGCCTCCGGCTTGCCCCAATAACCCCGCATCACGTTGGCGCCGCGGATCACCAGCTCCCCGACGACCCCCGGTCCGACGCGCCGGCCCTGCTCGTCGACGATGTAGACCTCCTCGTTGGGCATCGCCTTGCCGACCGAGGCGATCTTGTCCTCGAGCCGCGCGGGGTCCAGGTAGCACACCCGCGTGCATTCCGTCAGGCCGTACATGGAGAACACCTTCGCGCCCGGAAACAGCTCCCGCAGGCGGCGGATGTGGGCCGGCGGCAGCGCCGCGGCGGTGTTGGACAGGTAGCGCATCGACGACAGGTCCAGCCCGTCGAAGGGGGCCATCTGCAGCAGCGTGGCGAAGATCGTCGGCACGCCCGGCAGCCCGGTGACGCGGTGCTCGGCCATCCGCCTGAGCACGTGGTAGGGATAGGCGAAGGACTTCTCGATCACGACCGTGAAACCGACCCGGGCCCCGGTGATCACCTGGTACAGCCCGTAGTCGAACGACATCGGCAGCAGACAGATGACCACGTCCTCCGGCACGTTGCCGAGATAAGTGGAGATCGCCCAGGCGGTGTTGGTCATGTTGCGGTGGGTCAGCATCACGCCCTTGGGATCGCCGGTCGAGCCCGAGGTGTAGATGATGGTGCACAGATCGTGGTCGATCAGCCCGGGGTCCGCGGGCCTGCGGTGGGGACCGGCCGTAACCGCCGCAAAGGTCGCGCCGGCCGGAGCGCCCGGGGCGGGATCGCCCGTCCAGATCAGCAGCGCCGCCGAGGGCGCCTGCGGCAGCACCTCCGCGACCACCGGGGCCAGCGAGGGCTGGGCGATCACCGCCCGGACCCCGCAGTCGTTGAGGATGTAGGCCAGCTTCCTGGCCTTGGTCGTCGGGTTGATCACCACGAACACGGCCCCGGCCTTCAGGATGCCGAACACCGCCGTGACCAGCTCCGGCGAGTTCTCCATGAAGACCGCCACGCGGTCGCCCCGGCGGATACCGGCGTCCTGCAGCCCGCAGGCCAGCAGGTCGCTGTCCCGCTCCGTCCGGCCGAACGTCTGCCGCGCGCCCTCGCACAGCAGGTAGTCCCTGTCCGGATGCCGCCGGGCGCTGTCCGTCAGGAAATCGTGGACCAGGATTCTCATGAGCGTGCCCGCGTCAGGCCGTTCCCCGGGCCGAGATCCTGCCTTGAACGAAACGCACGATGTTGTCGATGCTGTCCAGGTTCTCCGGCACCAGGTCCTGGTCGGCCACCTTGATCTGGAAGCTCTTCTCGAGCAGACTGACCAGCTCCAGCACGCCGGTGGAGTCCACCACGCCGGTGGACAGCAGCGACTGGCTCGAACTCAGACCTTCTTCGCGGCCCAGCAGGAAGTTCTCCACCACCAGCGAGCGGATACTCCTCTCCAGCTCCATGTCTCTCCTCTTTCAACGTCAGAAGGGATGACACAACCGCCGCGCCGACCGGCTTCCTGTCGCCGCGGGCCGGAGGCTCAGGCCGCCGCCGGCCTCAACAGCTCGGGCAGGCACTCGGCCAGCGCTTCCTTCCAGTGCCGCGGCACGATCCCCAGCGTCCGTTCGATCCGCCCGGTGTCCAGCACCGACCACGCCGGACGCACCGCCGGCCGGCCAAGCCGGTCGCTGGTCAGCGGCAGGATCCGGGTGGTGCCGCCGGCCAGCCGTACGATCTCCTCGGCGAACGTGTACCAGGAGCAAGCCCCGTGGTTGGCAAAATGAAACAGACCGCCGGCACGGGTCCGCGCCAGCCGCAGCAGCGCCCCGGCCAGGTCCCGGGCGCAGGTCGGCCGGCCCACCTGGTCGGTGACCACGCTGATTTCCCCGCGTTCGCGCGACAGCCGCAGAATGGTCTTGACGAAATTGCCGCCGTGCACGCCGAACAGCCAGCTGGTGCGGACCACCGCGTGCTCCGGCGAGGCCGCCAGGACCCGGCGCTCGCCCTCCAGCTTGCTGCGGCCGTAGGCGCTCAGCGGACACACCTCGTCCTCGGGCATATAGGGGCCGTCCTTGCGGCCGTCGAAGACGAAATCGGTGCTCACATGGACGAAGCGGGCCCCGCGGCGGCAACACCAGGCCGCCAGATGTCCGGGGCCGTGCCCGTTGACCGCCGTGGCTTCGGCCTCGTGACGCTCACAGGCGTCCACGTCGGTGTACGCCGCGGCGTTGATCACCACCCCAGGGACCAGGTCGTCCAGAACCCGCCGGACCGAGGATTCGTCGGCAATGTCGATCTCCTCGCGGTCGATCGCCTGGCAGGTCGACAGAACCCCGGACTCCATGGCCGCGCAGGCCTCGACGAGCTCCCGCCCCAGCATGCCGCGCGCCCCGACGATGCAGATCCGCTCAGCCCCGGCCATACTGCCTCTCGTAGTACGACCGGTAGGCCCCGCTCTTGATGCGGCGCCACCAGGGCTCGTGGGACCGGTACCAGGCGACGGTGTCGGCCAGTCCGGCCTCGAAGCCGACCCGCGGGCGCCAGCCCAGCTCCGCCTCGATCCGCGCGCTGTCGACCGCGTAGCGGCGGTCATGCCCGGGACGGTCCTTGACGTGCTCGATCATGTCCTCGCCGCGGCCCAGGGCGGCCAGCAGCAGGCGGGTGATCTCCAGGTTGCTCCGCTCGTTGCTGCCCCCGATGTTGTAGACCCGCCCCGGCCGGCCGCCCTCGATCACCGCCCGGATCGCCCGGCAGTGGTCGGACACGTGGATCCAGTCGCGGATCTGCAGGCCGTCGCCGTACACTGGCACCTTGCGGCCTTCCATGAGGTTGGTGATGAACAGCGGGATCAGCTTCTCGGGGAACTGGTAGGGGCCGTAGTTGTTCGAGCAGCGGGTGATGACCGCGGGTAGGCCGTAGGTGTGGTGGTAGGCCCGGACCAGCAGGTCCGCGGCCGCCTTGGAGGCGCTGTAGGGGCTGTTGGGAGCCAGGGGCGTGTCCTCCGTGAACCGGCCGGACGGCCCCAGCGAGCCGTAGACCTCGTCGGTGGAGATCTGTACGAAGAGCCCCGGGCCGCGGGCCCGGCACTCGTCCAGCAGCACCTGCGTTCCCAGCACGTTGGTCCGCACGAAATCGCCGGCCCCCAGGATGCTGCGGTCCACGTGGCTTTCGGCGGCGAAGTTCACCACCACGTCCACTCCGTCCCCCAGGGCGGCGCGCACCGCGCCGGCGTCGCCGATGTCGCCGCGCACGAACCGCAGCCGGTCGTGCTCCAGGAAGCCCTCCAGGTTCTCGAGATTGCCCGCGTAGGTCAGGGCGTCGTAGGCCACGACCCGGACCCCCGGGTCCTCCTCGATGAGCTGACGCACGAAGTTGGCCCCGATGAACCCCGCGGCCCCGGTGACCAGGAAGGTCCTCATGCCCGGCTCCCTGCCGGCGGGACGGTCGCGTCGTCGTCCACGAGGTTGGCTCCTCCCTCGGCCACGAGGTTGCCCGCCCGGTGCAGCGACTCGAACGTTCCCGCGTCGGTCCACCAGCCGTCCAGCATCTCGCAGGTCATGGTGCCCTGGGCGATGTAGGCGTTGTTCACGTCGGTGATCTCCAGCTCGCCCCGCCCCGACGGCTTCAGTTCGCGGATGAAATCGAAGACCTGCCGGTCGTACATGTAGATGCCGATCACCGCCAGCCGGCTCTTGGGCTCCGCGGGCTTCTCCTCGATTCCGACCACCATGTCCCCCCGGATCTCGGCCACCCCGAAGCGCTGCGGGTCGTCCACCTCCTTCAGCAGGATCCGGGCTCCCCGCCGCTGGGAGAAGAAGCCCCCGACGGCCTTGCGGATGTTCTTCTGGATGATGTTGTCGCCCAGGACCACCACGATCTTGTCGCCGTCCGCGAAATCCTCCGCCAGCCGAAGGGCATCCGCGATCCCGCCTTCACCCTCCTGGTAGGTGTAATGCAGCTCGCTCAGGCCGAACTGCCGGCCGTTGCCCAGCAGCCGCAGGAAGTCGCCGGCATGGTCGCCCCCGGTCACCAGCAGGATGTCGCGGATGCCCGCGTTGACCAGGCATTCGATCGGGTAGTGGAGCATCGGCCTGTCGTAGAC
>CAZSYS010000003.1:31434-37451 GCA_964611365.1 uncultured Planctomycetales bacterium | reverse complement strand
CCCGGCGGGGGCGGGGCGGCGGGCGCGGGGCCCGGGGGGTCGGCCGTCTGCGGGGCCGCAGGGGCTCCGGGAGCCGCTGCCGCGGCCGGCGCGGGGGCGGAAGGGGCCGCCGCAGGCGGAGGCGCGGCGGTAACCGCGGGTTCGGGGGCGCCCTGAGGCCGGTCCGCGCCGATCGGCGCCGACAGCGGTCCTTCGATCCGGGACTCATCCACGCCGAAGGCCTGCGAGACCATGGCCCGGCTGTCCAGCACGGTTCCCAGCAGCACCATGAAGCGGATGGATTCCGGCAGCGGATCCTCCAGTCCGCCCCAGGCGTCCGGGCACATCCGCGAGTCCAGCAGTTCGCCGCAGCTGATCAGCTCGCGCACGAGGTCCAGCGGCTTCTTGCCTTTCTTTTCAACGTCGGCGATGAGGTCGAAGTCGATGATGTACAGCTGGTTGCCCATCGCCTTCTGGCCGGCCAGCAGGTGCTCGGTCACCACGAAGCTGTGGGTGCCCTCGCCCACGGCCACCGTGCGCTGCATCTTCCTGCGGGTGTCGCTGGAGGTTCCTCCGGCGATCACGTTCTTCAGCTCGGCCACGAAGCCCGAGACGTCGGTCTCGTTGGAGGTCTCCACGCTGTTGATCATGCTCCTCAGGGCGTCGGCGGCCCGCAGCAGCAGGTCCACGACCGCGGAAGTCGGCACCATCTCCCGGTTGCGGACCAGGTTGAGCACGTTCTCCAATCCGTGGGCCAGCTCGCCGATCCGCGTCAGTCCGAGAAAACCGGCGGCGCCCTTGACCGAGTGCACCGACCGGAACACCTTGTTCACCAGTTCAAGGTCGATCTGGGCCCCGGCGGCCTCGATCGCCAGCAGATCGTTCTCGATGTCCGCCAGATGCTCGCGGGATTCCTGCACGAACTCCGCGACGATGTCCTGGTTGTCGATCGCCATGCGTTAGCCTCCCCATGCGGCGGGCTGTGCCGTCAGAGTGTTTCCTCGACCTTGAAGTGCTCGTCCATCCGCGTGATGTGGAAGAGCTGGCGGAAGTCCTTGTTGGCCGTGACCACCTTGAGCGAGCCGCCCCGGGCGGACACGCTTTTATGGCAGAGCATGAACACCGCCAGACCCTTGGAATCGATCATGCCCGTGCCTTCCAGGTCGATGACCAGGTGGACGTGGCCCTGCTCCACCAGCGCCTGCAGGTCTTTCCTGAGCTGCTCAACCTGCGACGCCACGATGTCGACGCCCGGCCTGACGACCAGTACGTCCTGTCCCTGTTCCGTCTGAAGCATCAGTCACCTCTGCCAGTCGCCCTGGCACATGCGCAACCGCTCTCGTAGCGCCTGCGGATCACCAGCCGGTTGCCGGCGTCGTTGTAGGTCATCTCCGACGAGTAGATCTGCATGATCGGCAGCCCCCGGCCGCCGTCGCCGCACACGTCGAACACCGTGTCCCGGTTCTGCCAGATGAAGCCCGGACCCTGGTCCTCGACCTCCATCACCATCCCGTCGTCGTCCAGAAACACCGTGAGGTTTACCGTCATCGCGGGATCCTGCCCGCTGCCGTGGGTCACCGCGTTGAGCAGCGCCTCGCGCAGCAGGATCCGCACCGCGAAACGGTCCAGCGCGCCCCCGGCGACGTCGAGGAACTCGGCCATCCGCCGGTCGGCCAGGTCGATGTTGGTCAGCTCCGCGGACATCGCGACCTGGAAGCCTCGCTCGGTTGGCGTGATCTCGAACATCGGCGCTCCTGACAGATCTCCGTCCCGCGGTCCGGTCTCAGAACTCCGCGCCGACGACCACGATGTCGTCGTCGGCCACGCCCTCGCACTGCTGCAGGACCTCGGCGACCACGCCGTCCACCGCCTCGGCCAGCCGAACCGCACGCCGCGCCGTCAGAGCCTGGCGCAGCCGCTCCATCCCGTACAGTGCCCGTCCCGACCGGCCCGAGTCGTCCCAGTAGCTCTCGATCAGGCCGTCGGTGTACAGGAACAGGCGGTCCCCCGGAGCCACCTCGAAGGTGCGCGTCTCGTAGACCGGTTGCTCGAACATTGCCAGCACGTCGCCGGTGATGGTCACGTACTCCACCGACCCGTCGGCCCGCTGCACCGCCGCCGGCGGATGCCCGGCGCTGATCAGCGAGACCTCCATCGTGCTGCGCGAGAAGCGGGCGTAACAGGCGGTCACGTAGTGCTCGTCGTTCAGGAAGCGCAGCAGGCTCGAGTTCAGCAGCAGCATCGTCTCCTGCGGCGTGAGCGTTTCGTTGATGAACGTCGCCGACAGGGCCTTCAGCGCTCCGGTGATGTAGGGCACGCTCAGGTCGTGCCCGGAAACGTCGCACACCAGCAGGCCGTACTCGTCGTCCGCCAGCCGCGCGATCTCGTAGAAGTCCCCGCCGGCGTGGTGGGCGGGCTGGAACCGCACGCCCAGCGTCAGGCCCTGGACCGCCGACACCGGCGTCAGCAGCGACTCCTGGCCGCTCCGCACATCGTCCAGCAGCCCGGCCTGCTCCAGCGTCAGGGCCTCGAACAGCGCCGCCCGCCGCCGCAGCGTGTGCCGGCTGATCGCCAGCTCGATGTGCGAGCGGATCCGGGCCAGCAGCTCGATCTTCTCGATCGGCTTGGTGACGTAGTCGTCGCCCCCCGACCCGAACCCCGTGGCCTTGTCCTGCGGCGACGACCAGGCGGACATGAAGATCACCGGAAGCTCCGAGTAGCGGGGGTCGGCCTTCAGCCGGCGGCACACCTCGAAGCCGTTCATCCGGGGCATGTCGCAGTCCAGCAGGAAGAGCCCGGGAACCCTCCGGGGCAGGATGTCGAAGACCTCCGTGCCGTCCCTGGCGATGAGCACTTCGTACCCCTCGCGACGCAGCAGATGCACGATCAGGGCCCGCGTGTCCGCGTCGTCCTCGGCCAGAAGAATCACCTTGGTGGCGATGGCCCCGGCGGTGTTCACGTACGGCTGCGTGGCCGGGTCCGGTATGGCAACGCCGGCCGGCGCCGTTGCAGACGGACGCTGCGGCGAAACGGTCGCGGATTTGTCTCCCATGGCTGCTCCTTCAGACACCGTCGGCGGGCAGCTCCGCCCCCCCCCCTCGGCCCGGCCGGAACCTGCCCGCCGCACCGCCGTCACGCGCGGTCCGGTATCGCCCGCGCACGCCGTAAGACATGCCGGTTCCGGTGGGCGTATCGATGCCATCGACCCGAAACCCCGGGCTGTTTAGCTTGTTTCCGGCGAAGCCGGCGGCGGCAGGGGGATGGACTCGCCGCGTGCGCGAATGGAAGCCGGGCCCCTCAGGTGACAGGGGGGGCTGCCGGCCGCCAGGGCCGATAACAGGATGCCGGCGGCTGAGAACCGCCGGCGATCGTCACCAGGAGTCCGTCCGGAAAGGCGAGGCCGGCAGGCCTTCCCGGTTGCAGAGGTTGGGCCGGGCCTCCATGTGCCAGGCGAACCGCACCGCCGCCGGATCCGCGACCTCGTTGGCCCGGACGACCACCGTGTCGCCGTCGATCAGGGCTTCGGCGGGCACGAAATGCCGATCGGCCCCGGCGATCTCAAACCACGACAGCGGCCCGCCGTCCCGCGAGACCAGCCCACCGCCGACATGGTCGAACCGGATGCGGATCGCCCCGCCTTCGTTCGAGGCCGAGCGATACAGAGGTCCGGAATAAACCAGGTCCTTGCGGCCGTAGGTGCGGGCCAGGGCCCACAGCGCCAGACGCCGGCCCACGTCCCGCTTGTTCTTGGGGTGGATGTCGGCCAGGTCGCCGATGTCCACGGTGACCGCCATGCCCGTGTTGGGGATCTCCAGGCAGCGCGTCTGGGCCTCCCACATCCGCGGCAGAATGGCCGGGTCCTCGGTGCCGTAGCGGTAGGGGGCCAGCTGCACGAAGTAGAACGGGAAGTCCCCCCGGCCCCAGAGCTGCCGCCAGCCGCCGATCAGGGCCCGCTTCTTCTCCACGTAGCCCATGCCGTCGGCGCGGTTCGATTCGCCCTGGTACCAGATCGCCCCCCGGATGGCGCAGGGCACCAGCGGATGAATCATGCCGTTGTACAGCGAGGTCGGGCTGGAGTTGTCGTCCAGCGGATGCCTGGGCCAGGCCGGCGGAGAGGCGGCTTCCTTTCCGGCGTCGTACTGGGCCCGCGCCTGTTCCAGCCACTGCTGGTATGCGGTCAGGGCCCGACCGACGGCGTCCCGGAACTCCTGGTCGGCACGCTTCAGCGGCTCCAGCAGCCCCGCCAGCGCCGGAACGGCCTGGAATCCCTCCGGCGGCGTCCACGGCTCGATCCGCGTCCCGCCCCAGCTGCTCTGGATCAGCCCGACCGGCACGTCCAGCTCCTCCTGCAGCCGAAGCCCGAAGTGGTAGGCCACGGCCGAAAAGCCGGCGTTCCAGTGACCGACGGACGTGATCCCCTCCGGGGTGCAGACCGCCCAGCGGGCATCGACGTCCGGCTCCGGTCGGCGCGCCGTCCGGTGCGGAACGCACAACAGCCGGATCCTGGGGTGGTCGGCGGCGGCAATCTCCTTCTCGGCATCGGCGCTGACCTTGATACCCCACTCCATGTTCGACTGCCCCGAACACAGCCAGACCTCGCCGATCAGCACGTCCTCCAGCACCACGGTGTTGCCCGCGGCGATTTCAAGCCGGTGCGGCCCGCCGGCGGGCATCGGCGACAGCTTCACCATCCAGCGCCCGTCGCCGCCGGCCCGGGTCCGGACCTCCTGCCCGGCGATCCGGACCGTGACTTCCTCCTGCGCGTCCGCCCGGCCCCAGACCGGCACCTCCGTCTCAGCCTGCAGCACCATGTGGCTGCCGAAGACACCCGCCGGGCGGACCTCCGCCGCCGCCGGCGCCGTCAGTGCCAGGGCGGTCAGTGCCGCCGCCGTCATCGCGCGGAATACGCGGATACCAGGACCGAGCATCATGGTCGTTTTCCTCATCGCATGGAGTCCGGTGTTCCTCGAAGGCGGCTCGAACGCCGCCCGCCGGATCATACCCGCAGGGCCGGGGTCCGCAAGAGACCGGCCAGCCCAGCGCAGGCTCAGGGCCGGCCGGCGGGTTTCAGCCGGTCGGCCAGGAACCGCAGGTGGTACGGCATCGCATTGACCCAGTAGGCGGTCGTGTGGCCGCCGGGGCGCTCGATGTAGTCGTGCGGCACACCCAGCTCGATCAGCCGGCGATGCACCGCCCGGTTGTTGTGGATGAAGGGGTCTTCGGTCCCGCAGTCGATGAACAGCGCGGCCGGCCGACCCCGAAAGCGCCCCGCCTGCGTCAGCACGCTGTGCTCGATCCAGCGGTCCCGGTGCTCCTCCAGGCTTCCCAGCCGCGCCGCCAGCTCGCGCGGCTGCGTGGTGTCGGTCAGGCTGAAGACGCCGGCCATCGCCGAACAGGCCGAGAACAGCTCCGGGTGCCGGGCCGCCAGGTAGACCGCCCCGTGCCCGCCCATGCTCATCCCGGTCAGGCCGCGCCCGGCCGGCTCCGCCCAGGTCCGCAGCCGCCGGTCGATCTCCGGGACCAGGTGCCGGGTCACAATGGTCTCATACTGCCAGTCCCCGGCTTCCGGCGCGTCCGGGGCGGCGTCCAGGTACCAGGAGGCTCGCCGGCCGTCCGCCGCCACCAGGATGAGGCCGAAAAACTCGGCCGCGTCCTCCAGCGGACGACCCGCCTGGCGGAACATGGTCCCCAGCCGGTGGCAGTCTCCGCCGTAGCCGTGCAGCAGGTAGACCACCGGCCAGCGGCGGGCGTCGGGCCGGCCTTCCTCCAGAAGATAGCTGCGCGGCAGCATGATCACCGCCTGCGAGGCGGCATCCGGCGACCGGCCCGGGACCGCGAATCGAATCTCCCGCACGCGCGGGTCCTCGGCCGCTGGTGCCGTTGCCGGCGCCGTCACCGGGGCCGGAGACGGGGCGGAAGCCGGGCCACCGGCTGCGGCACCGCCCCATGAGGCCAGGACCGCGGATCCGGCGGCCAGGTGTCGCAGAAGACGTGCGGAAAGGATGCCTTTCACCGGTCCCCGCTCTCTTTCTGCCGCG
>CAZSYS010000003.1:0-31334 GCA_964611365.1 uncultured Planctomycetales bacterium | reverse complement strand
CGGCCGTCGGCCGGAAGGTCGCAGACCAGCGAAATAAACGGCGGCCCGAACCAGTCGCCGCCGTCGGCCTTAAGGCTCAGGTAACGGACGTCCCGGTCGTCGATCTTCTCCGACGCCTTCGTCAGCGTCGCATGGGCGAAGGGGAAGGCATGGACCGGCACGCTCCAGCCGGCGACGAACCGGGCCGAGGACGGATCCGCCACGCCGCGCTGCCCGACCGGGGGCAGAACCGGCCAGGGCTCCGGCCGCCGCTCGGCATACAGGTAGGTCGTCGCGCAGTAGTCGCCGGGCACCTCGTTGCCATTGCCGCCGTGCTCGATGGTGTGCTGCAGGTGCTCGCGGAAGCTGTATGCGTCGGCGATCATGAACCGGTAGCCGCCGGTGCGGCCGAGATGCTTCTGGTAGGCCAGGCAGCCGCTCAGCGGAAAGCTTCGCTGCTTCTCCCAGCGGTCCGGCACGTCGTACCACCCGCCGTTGAAGAAATCCTCCGAGCCGGTGCCGTGAATCGCCGGCTCACCGTCGATCGTCGTCCGGTCGTCGCCCTCGAAGTACAGCGTCTGCCCGGTTTCCAGCCCCTGCGACTGCAGGATGCATCCGACCAGGTGGCCCCGGCCCCGGACGTCGGCGAAGGTGAAGGGCCGGCCGGGAGTGGTCGGGTTCTCCCGCCGCCACAGGGCATAAAGGCGCCCCTCGCCGGCCGACCGGCCCACGGCCGCGACCGCCGCCTCCGCGGTGAGGGCGCATCCCTGGCCGCCGGCCTGTTCGGACACCAGCTCGATCTTCACCCGGCGGTCAAACGGCATCGGCAGGTAGCAGTAGGCCGTGTCGCCCGATGTACCCAGCAGAAGCGACGTGGTCGCCGGCCGGCCCCAGGCGTAGCCGAAGAAATCCCCCGCCGGACAGAGAATCGCCGGCTCCGGCTCGTCGTCGTAAGTCACCCGCAGAAGGATATCGCGCTGCCGGCGGGCCAGCGCCCGGGCGGGGCTCAGACGCAGACCGACCAGCCGGCCGGCCTGCTCCGAGGCAAACAGCTCGGCGGTGCCGCCGGGCTCGAGGCGCACTTCGCGACGCAGGCGGGTCACCTGGGCCCCCGGCGGGGCGGCGAAATCGGCAATATCCTCTCCGGAGGCGGACAGGAGACGGCGGGCCTCGCTCAGGTGGGCCTGTTCCTGTCCGTCGGGGACGGGCTGGAAGGTCCGCACCGGCACGTCCGGCGGGCACACCGCGTAGTTGATCTGATAGAACTGCAGCCGCTCGGCCCGGACCACGATCCGGCAGGACCGCTGAAACCCGATCGGCACATAGCAGAAGAAGCCGCCGGCGCCGAAACCCGCCAGCGGGGCCTCGAAGGGCGGCTGCCGGCCGGAAAACAGGTCGCGGAACTTCAACGTCAGACGCGGCGCGGCCTCGTCGTCGAAGAAGAAGTCCACCGGGTCGTCGGTCGGCGTGGGCGTCCAGATGCGGGTGATGACCCCCGGACCCTTCAGGTCGGCGATTACCAGACCGCCGGGTTCCCGGCGGATGAAGGAATAGGTCCCGGAGAACCCGTCATCGTTGCCGCCGGTGCGGTCGTAACTCGATACCGATCCGACGCGGACCACCGGCTTGAACGCCGGCAGCAGGTCCAGCCGGGCCAGGGCCTGGGCACCGATCGCGTGCGCAGGCTCGCCCCGGGCCGAACCGCACGCCAACAGAAGCATCACCGTCGCGACGCACCGTGACCACCGCATGATTCACCCGCCTTTCGCCACGGATCCGGCTGCGATGTTGACGACCCGATGTTAACGGCCCGGCGCCGGCCTGGCCAGGGGCGGCTTGAATATGCTTCCGCGAGCATTACGATCGTGCGGCCGGCGGCAACGACCTCAAGATCGAGGTTGCCGGTCCAAGGATCCGCTGCCTGATCAGTCCGGCGCAGCCGGTGTGCGGTCGCTGTTGCAGAATCGCTGGACAAATCGCCGGAGGTTAACCCTTTGAACCCCGCGCCGTTCTCGGACGGTCACCCCGCGGCGTCGGCTCGCCCGCCGGGCCGGCCGTGCCGGCTGCGGGCAGCCTGGTCGGCGGTGGCCTGCGCCGTTGCCCTGGCCGTCCCTTCGGCACCGGCCTCCGATGGGGCGCCGTCCACCGCGTCGGCTCCGGCCAACGTTGAACTGCGCCCGCCGCTGCCGGTGTGGCCGTCCGACCATGAGACCATCGACGAAACCCGGCCGGTCTTCCGGCTCAACGGCCGATACGGCGCCGCCCGCTACCGGGTCGAGGTCGCGCCGGATGAATCCTTCGCAGGGGCCCGGGTCACCGAGCAGGTCCGCGTCGAGAACGATGGCGGCATCACGCCGGTGGTGTTCGCCGATTGCCCCGGCGAGCCTCTGGCCCCGGGCCGCTGGTGCTGGAGGGCGTTCTGTGCCGGCCAGGACGGCAAGTGGACGCCGCCGGCCAACCACCGGGTCTTCCTCGTGTCCGAGGGAGGTCCGGACCGTCCTGATGTGTCCCGCGCGGGGCAACCGCCGCGTCTTTTGATCCGGTCATCCGAGCTTCCGGCCTTCTGCCAGCGCGCGGCGCGGTCCCAGGCCCTGGGCATGGGCTGTCGCTACCTGCTCAACGCCGCGAGCCAGAGTCTGGAGGTGGACCCGCCGGATGAGAGCTACGCCCGCAGCGGCGCCGGCCAGCACGGCAACTACAGCCTGGCGGCCAACTGGTACCACCGCCACCTGCTCAACGTCGCCTTCGCCGCGGCGGTGACCGGCGAACAGCGCTTCGCCGACCAGGGCGTCCGCATGCTCCTGACCGCCTGTGCCTACCGGCGATGGCTGGGCCCGCTGTTCGACGACCCGGCACACTTCGATCCCCCGTGGACCTCGGCGCTGGAGACCGCGATGATGACCACGGCGGTAGCCACCGGCTACGACCTGCTCTACCCCTTTCTTGACGACGGACAGCGCCGCGCGGTCCGCGAGGCGCTGGCCGAGAAGGGCGTTCGCCCGCTGATCCGCGACTGGGGGGATCCGGTCACCGCCTCGCGACTCCCGCGTCACCAGACGCCGACCGGCAACTGGGTCATGGTCTGCACCGGATCGGCCGGGATCGGCGCCCTGGCCCTGCTCGGCGAGCACCCCGAGGCCGCCGAGTGGGTCCGGCTGGCCCGCGACCGCACCCGTGCCTGGCTCCTGGACCGCGGGGGCGACTGGTTCGTCGACAACCCCTATGCCCGCAACCGGCCGACGCCCATCCCCGTCATCGGACCGTCGGAGCCGAACTTCGGCCCCTGCGGCGGCTACAAGGAAAGCATCGGCTACATGCATTACGCCATGATCTACGTGGCCGCATTCGGGGACGCGCTGCAGCGGCTCACCGGCGAGGACATCTTCCGATACGTGCCGGCCAACCTCCTCGATCACGCCGCCTTCAGCACCATGGCCTGGCCCGACGACGCCGACGGCAGCGTGCGCACGGCGATGGTGGATTTCGGCGACAGCGGGACGGGCCCGCGCCTCGAGCAGGTCTGCACCGTCCTGATGAAGCATCGCCGCGACGGCCTGGCCGCGTGGCTGTACCGCCGCACGGTGCCCGCACCGACGTCCGTGCGCTCGCTGCTCTGGCACGACGATACCGTTCCCGAGCACCCTCCGGCCCCGGAGGTGCCCATGGCGGTGTTCCCGGGGATCGGCCAGGTGGTGCTGCGGGCCGGGTGGTCGCCGGCCACGCCCATGGCCGCCATCAAGTTTCACCAGAACCGGGGTCACCACGACCTCGGGCAGTTCATGCTCTTCGGGCCCGGCGGACCGGCCCTGATCGATTCGGGCGTAGCTGCCTACGGCAGCGACGTGTACGACCGGTATGCCTCCCGGACGCACGCCCACAACGTCGTGCTGGTCGATGACTGCGGCCAGACCCGTGCCGACGGCAGGCTGCAGAGTGCCCTGGCCACGTCGCGTCTGGCGGTGGCGTCCGGCCAGCTGGCCGCTGCCTATCCCGATACCCTGCAGAGCTGGATCCGCGACCTGGTGCTGCTGCCGGGCGGCATTGTGGCGGTGGCCGACGAGCTGATCGGGATCGGGCCGCGCCGCTTCGACCTCGTGCTGCATCCCGGCGATGCGTTCACGCTCTCGCCCGACGGCGATCTGATCGTCGGACGCACCGGCCGGGCGGTCATCCGTGTTTCCGGGGACGGGCCGCTGGAACCGGTGACCCTCGACGGATTCCAGGGCACGCTGCCCCGCAAGTACGTCCGCTGGAACGCCGGCGGACCGCTGGAAAGGCAGGCCTTCCTGACCGTGTGTCACTGGCCGGAGCTTGCCCCCGCAGGCGCCGGCCCGCCGGTGGTCGAAGCCGAGGGGCCCGGCCGACGGCGCGTGACCCGAGTCGGAACGGAATGCCGGATGATGCTCCGCACCGGCCTGGAGGCCTCCGGACACAGCGCCCCGGACGCCAGACTGGTGGCCGTGTGGGAGGAGGCCGGCCGGCGGGGCCGCTGCCACGCGCTGGTCCTGGGCGGCAACCGGCTGACCCTCGAGGGACGCGAACTCTTCCGCGCGACGCACACCCTGGACGCGGCCATCGAGTTCGCATCGCCGCTGCGGGCCCACCTCCGCGCGCCAGAGCCGGCCCGGGTGCAGTTCGCGGTCGAGGAACCCGCCGACTACGCCTACCTCGACGGCCGGGCCGTCACCCCCGCGCGGATTGCCGGAATGCTGGCGATCGATGTCCCGGCCGGAGAGAGCCGGGTCGAGATCAGCGACGTGCCCCGCCCCCTTCGACGGCTGGCGCCCCTGCGGGCCGATGATCTGATGACCGTGCGGGCCTCACCGGATGCCCTGGCTTTCCGAAGCGACGCCCGCGTCCGGGCCAGCAGCGAGGCCGAGCCGGGGCTCATGGCCGTGGACGGCGATCCCAACACCGCCTGGGTTTCGATGCCGGGCTTCCCGATGCCGCAGTGGGTCGATATCGAATGGCCCGAGCTCCAGAAGCTGGCCGGCGTAACCATCACCTTCCCGCTGCCCTGCGCGGGCCGGCTGGAGGGGTGGAACGAGCCGGATGGCCCATGGAGCACGATCGGCAGCTTTCAGGCCTCGCCGCAGTCGCTTTCGTGCAGGCTGTCCTGCGGCGACCAGCTGCGACGACGCATCCGCGTGCTGGTGGAGACGCTGGATCCCAACAGCCGTGCGGCCGCGATCAGCGAAATCGTGGGGCAGGCGTCGGACGGGGGGTGACTGCGCCGACCGGGCATGCCCGCGGGGCATGCGACCGGGTCTCTCGTACGGGGGGACCTGGCGGCGGGAAGCCGCCGGCAACCGGCAGCTATTCGCTCTTGGCCGACTCGGGCTTCCAGTCCCGCTTGAGCGGCTTGACCACCAGGCCGTTGCGGATCGCTTTGGCGCTGGCCCGGATGCGGACAGGCTTGCCGTCGATCATCGCCCGCACCTTCTGAACGTTGGGCTTGAACTTGCGCTTGGTCTTGCCGGTCACCTTGCGACCCACGCCGCCGAGATACTTGGCTTTTCCGCGCCGGGCGTAAGACCTGCCGCTGGTTGTCCTCTTGCCGGTGAAGTAACAGACTCGCGACATCGCCGCACCTCTTGCTGGTCGTGGAAGCACCGCACACCCGCCACCGCGGGCCCTGTGGCGGGAAACCCCGCGCGGGTTTCGGCAGTCTCGGCCGGGCCCCCCGACCGGGGTTCATCCGGCAGAGCAACGCATTATACTTCGGCCCCGCCCGGCCGCAAACCGCAATCACCATGCCGCCCGGGCAGATGGCGCGACGCCGCCTTGGGAACTTCAGTTGGCGACTTATGGGACCGATACACACTTGGGGGCGGTGGCGTCGTCCGATCATCGGCTGCAGCCCCGGCCGCCGGCGGGCCCGTCGTCGGGCCCCGCGCGGGCGAGGAACTGCCTGGATCGATCATAAGATTCTTCCAATAAACGGTTTACGATATGAAAGACCACCCCGAACCACCTGGCGGCAGCGTGCCTGATCCCTCGGTGCTCCCGGACATTGAGCTGCTATCGGCCCGGACCGAGCAACTCGTGGAGCTGATGCGGGTCGCCGGCGCCCGGCTGGACGAGCTCTGCTGCCGGCCCCAGGTCGTGCTCCAGCAGGCCCAGACCCAGTCCGCCCAGCTTTCCGCCCTGGGCGAGAAGGCTTCGGCGCTGTCGGCCCAGCTGGAACCCAGGATAGAGGCCGCCAAGGAGTTGCGAGAATCGATCGAATCGCGAACCGCGGCTCTGCAGGATGTCCTGAACCTCACGGAGGCCGCGGCCAAGGGGCTGATGGAGCGGGTTCGCCGTGCCCAGCAGCTGGCCGAGCATTTTAACGGTCTGGTCAAGGACGCCGGGCAGCGCATGCAGGGGTTTGAAAGGCTGATCGGGCAGGCCGAATCGACCGGCCGATCGACCGGCGAGCAGACCGCCGCCGCCGAGAAGGCTGCGGCTGAGGCAGCTCAGGCGGCCAGCCTGGCGGCTCAGGCCGCCCGACAGCTCAATGAGCTCGGTTCCCGGTGGCAGGGCGCGGCTGCGTCCCTGGCCTCCGAGCAACGCAAGCTCATCGACGCCAGCCGCTCGGCCACCGGCGAGCTGCACCTGCTCATCGGGCAGGCCACGCGGCTGGAGGAAGCCTTTCGACGTGAAGCCGGCTCATTAGGTGCGATGCTCGACCGGGCGGCGGCCGAACGACAGACCTGGAGTGCGTTCCTGGACAGACTGCCGCGCCGGGCCCGCCCGTCGGGAACCTCAGCCCGACAGGTTCGCGGACCGGGGCAGCCGATCAGCGGGCCCGGCTACGGCGGGTGCGGGTCGAAGGCCGTTCCCGAAACCGCTGGCCGGCCGATCCCGGCGGCGCCGATGGGACCGCGTGCCGACGCCGGGGCAGCTGCGGCCCTGGCGGCACGTATCCGGCGCCTGGCAGGGCTTGTGCGCCAGGCCGGTCAGGGTGCCCCACGGCGCTGCGGGCCCCGGCAAGAGGTGTCGGCTCCGCACCGTGCCGAATCTGTTTGAGTCACCGTGCGGCCGGCGCTACAATGGCCGCCTATGTCTCCGTTTTCCTCGCCTGAGGGATTCAAGCCCGCCGTCGCAGGCTCTGTGCCGGCGCTGACGCCCGCGCAGGAGCAGCCTGAGCGGGTCCTGGTGGTCCTTCCCAACTGGGTCGGCGACGTGGTCCTGGCCACGCCGGCACTGCGGGCGATCCGCCGGCGCTGCGGGTCGGCCAGGGTGACCTTCCTGCTCAAGCGGCCGCTGGCGGAGGTGCTCAGCGGCGCGCCGTGGGCGGATGAGCTGGTGTTCTGGCCGGCCCGGTTCGCATCGCAGAGTCGACCGGAGCGTCACCGGGGCTTCCTGGGTCTGGCCGCCGAGCTTCGGGACCGCCAGTTCGACTGGGCGGTATTGCTGACCAACTCCTTCCGTTCGGCGCTGCTGGTGCGGCTGGCCGGCGTGCGCCGGCGGATCGGCTATGACCGCGACGGCCGGGGGCTGCTGCTGACGGACAGGCTTCTGCCGCCCAAGGCCGACGGGCGGTTCGTCCCTGTGGCGATGACCCGCTATTACAACGCGGTGGCCCGCTACCTGGGCTGCCGGGATTGCGGTGAGCAGCTTGAACTGTTCACTACGGACTCCGAGGAAGCTGCGGCCCTGCAGGTCGTTGCCCGGGCGGGTGCCGATGGGGGCAAACCGATCGCGGTGCTCAACCCCGGGGCCTCCTTCGGCCCGGCCAAGTGCTGGTTGCCGGCCCGTTTCGCCGAGGTTGGCGACGCGCTGGTCCGCGAGCACGGGGCGGCGGTGTTCATCGGCTGCGGGCCGAAGGAGACGGCGATCGCCCGCGACGTGGCGACCCGCATGCGCGAGCCGGCGGTGGTGCTGGACGACCCGGTGCTGGGCCTGGGGCCGATGAAGGCCCTCCTGCGGCGTGCCGCCCTGCTGGTCACCAACGACACCGGTCCGCGCCACTTCGCCAACGCCTTCGGCACGCCGGTGGTCACGGTCTTCGGCCCGACCGACCCGCGCTGGACCGAGACCGCCAGCCCGCGCGAGCGGACCGTCATGGTCCAGGTGGACTGCGGACCGTGCATGAAACGACGTTGTCCCCTGGACCACCGCTGCATGACCCGTATCGACAGCCAGATGGTGCTCCAGGCGGCCCGCGCCCTGCTGAACGGAGCCGCGCAGCCGGGGGCCGGCGTCTCCTGAATGTCTCATGCGGGCGATCGGTTGTCGCGGTCGATGAGGATCCGCGAGCATGCACCTGCTTGAAGCGATCAACCGGCTTGAGGGCGTGCGCGTGGGGGTGGTCGGCGACCTCGTGGCGGACCTGTACGTCAGCGGGCTGACCGAGCGCGTTTCGCGCGAGGCTCCCGTGCTCATCGTCCGTTACGAGTGCGACTGGCTGCGACCCGGCGGTGCCGCCAACGTGGCCGCCAACCTGTCCGCCCTGGGAAGCTCGGTCCGCCTCGTGGGGATGGTCGGCGACGACGAGCCCGGTCGGCGCCTGCTCGACAGCCTGCGGCGGAACGGCTCCCGCGGGGTGGTCCGCTGCGACCAGGTCATCCAGACGCCCGGCCGCTCGACGATCAGCAAGACCCGCTTCATCGCCGGGGCGAAGCTGACCATGCGGCAGCAGGTGCTCCGGCTCGACCGCCAGCCGCCGGAGCCGCCCGACGATGCGCTGCTGGCCCGGCTGGCCGAAGGCGTGGACCGCGCCGACCGCGATGTCGATGCCTGGGTGGTCAGCGACTACGGCTACGGCGCGTTCAATGAACCGCTGCGCGACCTGATGCGGGCCGTCGCCGGACGCAAGCCGGTGGTGGCCGACTCCCGCTGGGACCTGGTCTGCTTCGGCGGCCTGACGGTGCTCAAACCCAATGAGGAGGAGGCCCGGTCGGCCGCCGCCCGGCTGGGTTTCTGCCCGATCGATGAGGGGGCCCTGGCCGCCGAACTGGCCGCGCGCCTAGGCGTGCAGGCCCTGGTCCTCACCCTGGGCAACAAGGGCATGATCGTCAGCCGCGCCGGAGCCGTGACGCACATTCCGGCGGTCGGTTCCGATCAGATCGTGGATCTTACCGGCGCCGGCGACTCGGTCGCCGCCGCGCTGGCCGCGGGCCTGGCCGCCGGCTGCGATGTTCTGACCGCGGCACGACTTGCCAATCACGCCGGCGCGGTGGTGGTCATGAAAGAGGGTGCCGCCACCGCCTCGCCCGAGGAACTGCGGGCATCCATCGCCCGCGGCGGGGAGGAGGGGCCTTGACCGCCCGGATCATCGTGGACCGCCGGGAGCTGGCCTGCGCGGCCGCGGAGCTCCGTGCCGCCGGCCGCACCGTTGTGTTCGCCAACGGGGCTTTCGACATCCTCCACGTCGGGCACATCCGTTACCTGCTGGGCGCCGCCGCCGAGGGGGACGAGCTCGTCGTGGCGGTCAACAGCGACGCCTCGATCCGGGCGTACAAGAGCCCGGACCGCCCGCTGCAGCCGCTGGTCGAGAGGATGGAGATCGTGGCCGCGATTCGCGGCGTGACGCTGGTCACGGCCTTCGAGGAGCCGACCTGCGACGCCCTGCTGGAAATCGTGCGTCCGCACGTCCACGCCAAGGGGCCCGACTACACCCCGGAGAACCTGCCGGAATGGCCTACGCTGATGCGCCTGGGCATCCGCCTGGCCAACGTGGGCGATCCCAAGGACCATTCCTCCAGCGACCTGATCCGCCGGATGCGGAGCTGACGCTCCCTCGCCGGCCTGGTGCCGGGCCTGGCCCCCGGGTGCCTGCCGCAGCCCGGCCGGAATCACTGATCAGTCGGCACAGCCCGCGGCCGGCGGGTGCTGCGGGTCGCCGTAGCACCGCTGAAGAACCGCAAAATCCCGCGGGCCGACCGTGCCGTCGTCGTCGAGGTCGGCGGCGATGCGGCCCTGCCCGTCCGGTTCCAGGTCGCAGCCCGGCGGCAGGTCCTGCGGATCGTAAGGCACCGCCGGCGCCGCCGAGCAGGCCTCCAGGATCGCCAGATCGTCGGTGTCGATGCGGCCGTCGATGTTGAGGTCCCCCGGCCGGGGAGCCCCGACCACGATCCAGGCGGCCTTGACCTCGGTGTCCGGCTGTCCCACAGGTCCGCCGGCCGTCAGCGACACGGTGTACGTGCCCGGCCGGGCGTAGACGTGCCGCGGGTGGCGGAGCCTGCTGCCGTTGCCGTCGCCGAAGTCCCAGGTCCAGGAGGTGACCGGTCCGCCAGACTGATCCGTAAACGCCACCTCCAGCGGCGCCGGACCGGCGATCACGTCGGCGGTGAAGGCCGCCTGCGGACCGCCCAGCGCCCAGTCGATGGTGTTGTCGAAGATCAGCCGGCCGGCGGCGTTGGTCTGCGGCCAGGTCTGGTCGTACAGATACAGCATCGCCCGTCGCGCGGCGGCCGTCCCGCCGTCCAGCAGTGGGGCCCCGGCCTCCGCGGCGATGACCACCCTGAGGCCGGGGTTGCCGGCGGCCGAGGCCAGCACCTGGGCTCCGGTCGCGACCGTGCCGGCGCAGAAACTGAGCGTTTCAGGGGCGTCGAGCACCGTGACCGTTCCGGTGGAGATGCCGGCCATGATCGGATGGCTGCTGGTGAGGACGTCGATCTGCGTCTGGCCGGCGAAGGTGCTCGGGCCGTTGGCCAGGCACTCGCGATTGTCCGGGCCGGCGTACCAGGCCAGCGACGGCTCCCAGAATACGAACGGCACCGCCTGGTGGCGGAAGTCGCCGCCCACGTTGCCCGAGACTACCGTCGAGGAGGCCAGGACCAGATCGTGCGCCGCGGCAATCTCGGCGGCGGTGGGACGGTTGGCCCGTTCATCGTCATAGTAGCTCACGACCAGCCCCCGGGCCGTCAGGTGGCTGATGATCGCGCCGTCGGCTGCGGTGGGGGAGGCCTCTCCGCCGATGAAGGCGACCTTCGGGAAGGATGCCACGGTGATCAGGTTGGTCTTCTCGGCCGTGACCGGGCCGCCGCTGCCGGTGACCGTGAGCCGGACGGTGAACGCGCCTTCGACCTGGTAGACGTGGGCCGGGTTCTGCTGGTCGCTGGTCGTGCCGTCGCCGAAGTCCCAGTGCCAGCCGGAGGCTCCCGGAACGCTGGACTGATCGGTGAACTGCACCGCCAGCGGCGCAGGGCCCGCGACGGGGTCGGCCAGGAAATCCGCCTGCGGGGAGGGCTCGGCGATTGTGACGTTGCGGGTCATGGACGCCTCGTTGAGGGCGGCGTCGTAGACCGTCACCTGGACCGTGTGGGGGCCCTCGGGCAGTCCGGCGGTGTCCCAGTCGAAGGAGAACGGGGCTGCGATGTCGGTCGACTGGTAGACGCCGTCCACAAACAGCTCCGCCTTGATGGCCGCGATGTTGTCGCCGACGCCCGACAACGTGACCGGCACCACGCCGTGGACCTGCTGGCCCTCGGCCGGCGTCATGCCGCCGATCCACGGGGCCGCCAGGTCGCAGCGCACCGCGGGGGTCGTGCCGCCGTAGCCTTCGGGAAAGCTGGAGCGCACCTGGGCGACGTGGTCGCCCAGCACGGTGATGTACCGGCGGTCCTTCGTCCCCAGGGCGCCGGTACTGGCCGCCCAGGCCAGCTGCGGAACCTGGTCGGGGTCGTAGGCCATCGCCAGCGTGCAGACCGTGTCCACCGCCAGCGAGTCCCGTCCCGCGACGATCATCCGCATCCGGGGGTTGGGGTAGGTCGGGGGGTCGTTGTTCGGTCCGTTGGTCACGCCGATCAGGGCGTCGATCACCGCAAGATCCTGCGGACGGACCAGGTTGAGGTCCACCAGCGTGCGATGCACGATGTCGTTCTCCGCACTGGGGCAGGGGGCCACCGTGCAGGGGAAGCCGGAGGTCACCGAGTGGACCAGCGCCCACTTGGTGAAGCTCAGGCCCGGGTAGTGGTAGATGTCGTTGGGCGCGCAGCCCACGCGGTTCTTCAGCGACAGGGTGACCGTGCCGTTGAAGTGATTCTTGAAGGCCGGGACGTTGATCAGCACGTCGCACTGCAGCAGGATGTTCGGAACCCAGTACTGCGTGCGGATCACCCCGTTGGGAATCGTGACCAGCGTGACCTTGTTCGGATCGGTCTGGTTGGTGCCGCCGGAGTCGTTGAGATCGAACAGGTCCACGGAGGTGTCATAGTCGAACTTGCGGTCGGAGTTGGTGTCGTAACCGGCGTTGCGGAACGCCGTCCAGGTGGAGTTCCGCAGGTCGCCGTCGGCCGTGCCCTCGGCCACGGTGACCTTGCCGGCGCCGGACTCCTTGGCGATCTTCGCGACCGCGGCCACCACCCGCGGATCGGTCACCACCCCGCTGGTGCCGGTCCACTTGCTCTGCACCAGGTTCGGCTTGATCACCACGTGGATCTGGCCGTCGGAGTTCCGGTCGGTCATCAGGTCGGCCATGCCGCCGGACAAGGCCACCGCCTGGCGGACCATGGCCTCGATCTCGGCCGGGGTATAGGAGGCGCCCTGGGGGTCGCGGCGGTGAATGCCGACGACCGTCGACGGCGGGTCGCCGGGCGGGTCGGACAGCGCCGGCCATTGCGGGGCCTCCGGGGTCGCGGCGAACTGGTAGGCCTCGATTCCCAGGAAGGCCGTGACCGTCATGATCCCGCCGATCAACAGCTGCCGCCGAACGCCGGCCGCCCGGGCCATGGCCCGTGGGCAGGTCGGACGCCGGGCCAGGAACAGCGCCGGCACCAGGCCGGCCGCGAACGCACCAAGGTTCAGTACCGCCGCCTGCTGACACGGATAGCTGAGACGCCGGGGCTGGCTTCCGCTGCGCCACAGCAGCCACAGCAGTGAGGCCACCGCGACGGCCAGGCGGTTGCGCAACAGAAGACGCCAGAAACCCGCCGCCAGCCGTCCGAGACCGGCGGTAACTGTTCCGGTCCACGAAAGCCCAGGCCGGCCGTCCGCGATACGATCCGTCGGTCCGTGCATGTGAGCCCCCCGAGATGAAATCCTTCCGCCCGGCGGCCGGATTCGGTTCATTCCGGCCTGAGAACCGCGCGGTTTCAGAGACCAGCGCATCATACTCCGGGCCGGGGGCCTGTCACAAGCGGAAAAACGGATCAAGAAACCGAAAAGTGATGTTTTGAACCCGTTCAAATGCGCCACGCGGACGGGGCGGCCGACGGCCGGCCGCACCCGGGCCCCGCGACGCTCACGGGGAGGGGGCGGCGACGGGAGACGGGGGGAGATCGCCCCCCCCGAAGAGGCGGCCCCGGACCGCCTCCAGGCGGGGCAGCGCCAGGGCCCGGGCCGCCAGCAGGCCGCCTCCGGCCGCGTAGGAGGTCAGGGCGGCGTCGAAATGGGCCGCCGAGATCAGCAGGACCGTCGGGTGGGCGCAGTCCGTGACCGCCGCCAGCCGCCAGAGCCAGAACCGATCGATCCAGCTGAGACCCATGCCGGCCGACGCCCGGCGGAACACGGCCATGGGCTGCGGCAGCAGTTCCTGGCTTCTGCGCTGCCGCTGGACGCGACCCAGCACCGAGACGACCACCAGCAGCAGCGTCAGCAGCGACAGCACCAGGAGAATGTCGTAGAGGATTCCCGGAACCGGCGTGCTGAACCGCTCGTGCAGCGAGTCCAGGTGCTGCAGGCGCTCCGGTCCGATCTGGGCCAGCGGAAAGCTCATGCCGGCGCCTCCCCGGCGACCGCCGGTTCGCCGGAAGGCCGGGGCTCGGACCGCCCGAGTTCCGAGGCCAGCTGCCGGGCCCGCTGCTGGACCTGGGGGTCGCGGTCGTCCCGGGCCACGTTCAGCACCCGGGCGGCCAGCGTGAACAGCCCCATCCGCTCGATGAGCCACAGGGCGCTGATCCGGTGCATGCGGTTCTCGTCGGCGAGCATCCGCAGCAGCGTTTCGGCCGCGTCGCGCACGTGCAGCTGCAGAAGCGCCTTGATCGCGTTGGCCCGGACGCGGTTGTCCGGCGAGGACAGCTTCGGAAGCAGCGTGCGGATCACATCCTCCTCGTCGGCACGCTGCGCGACGGCCTCCACCGCGTTGGCCTCGACCCTCCGGTCGATGTCGTGAAGGGCGTCGTTGACGATTCGCCGCGACGTGCGGCTCTCCAGACGCCCCAGCGCCGCCACCGCCGCGCTGCGCACCTGCGGGTCGGCGTCCCGGCCGAGCTGGTAGAGGTCGTCCTCGAAGGCCGCCAGCAGGTTCATCAGCGAGATGATGCGGATCGCGCGCAGGCGGTCATCGGGGTTGCGCGAGGCGAGATGACGCCGCAGCAGAGCCGAAGCCATCGGTGTGCGGGCGATCATCCGCCGGCCGTAAGCCACGCGTTCCGGCTCGGTCATGCGGTCGAACGCGTTCCAGTAACGCTCGAAGGACACCGGCGGGGGGGGCGGGCGCTTCCGGCTCGCGTCGGCGCCGGGCCTGTCGGCCAGCACCGCCTGCAGCGGGACCTCCAGCGGTCTGCGTCGGGCCAGCTCCCGGCGTGCGATCCGGGCCACGACCTCGTCGTCGGCGTCGCCCAGCAGGCGCAGCAGGGGGGTAAACTCCTCGGATCCCCGCGTGGCCGACCAGGCCGCCGCCAGCCGGCCCTGCGGCTCGCCGCACTCGCACAGCGCATGCATCGCCCTGGTCTTCTGTCTCGCCGCCAGCCCCGTCGCCATCAGGAATCGGGGTACGTGCCGCTGAAGGTCGGGCGGAAGGCTCGCCAGAACCAGGGCCTCCTCGGAAACGCATGCCAGCTCGCGAATGCCGGCCATGCCGCGGGCGATTTTCGGAGAGACGATCCGCCAGGACTGGCGGACCCACTCGGCCAGGAACGCCTGGTCCTGGCACTGCCCCAGCAGGCGGGCCACGTGGGGGCGGAACTTGGCGTAGTTCAAAGCCTGCATCGCGAACGGCGCCAGACGCGGGTCCGCAGCGGTGGCCAGCAGGGAGACAATGACCCCGGCGATGCGATTGCCCGGCGCCGAGATCAACGACCAGAACTTCGGCCCCATGTGATCGACGAACCACAGCGCCGCCTCGACGATCCGGGCATCCAGATGGCTTTCGTAACACAGCAGCGCGGTTTCGATCGCCCCGGCCACCTGCCGGCAGTCCTCATTGAAGGACTCCAGCTGTTCCATCAGCGCGGCAAGTGCCTCGGCCGAAAGCATGTCCCGCGAGCTGTCCTCCGGGGGGACCGGCCGGGTGGCCAGGAGACGCTCGGCCAGCGCGCAAATGGTCTCCGCGGCGGCCTTGCGGACCGTCGGCGTCGGATCCCGCAGCAGGGCGTCGGTCAGGTAGGCCGCCCGGTAGATCGCCCCCCGGCGGATGAGCTCCAGCACGTTCAGACGCGATTGCTCGTGCCGCGACTGGGCGACCGGCCTGAGGACCCCAAAGAGCCGTTCCGACTCGGCCACCACCTCCTGGCGAAGCACCTCGTCCAGCAGGTGAAACGACTCCAGAAGTCCGCGGAGCCCGCCCGGCGTGTCCCGCAGCAGCAGAGTCTGGACAATCGATGCGGCAGTGACCAGGTCGGCGCCGTCCAGGGCCGCCACCAGAGCGGCGTCCGCCGCCGGGTTGGGCTCCCGGACCAGGATTTCAAAGACGCTGGGGCCCTGGGGCACGCGTACACCTCCAGCGGGTTTATCGTCCCGTCGAATCGGCCGGATAAGCTCATTCCCCCGGGGCCAGACCCGGGTTGCGTGCCTGTTAACCTATGTCAAGCATGAAGATGCAGCAGGCGAAGAACCGGTCCGCCGGGGGCTGGATCCGCTGCGGATGCCCGCCGCCGGGCTGGGGCCGCAACAGGCCGTCCAAGGGCCCCGGCCGCCCCGGGTCAGCTCAGTAGTTGAACCCGTTGGAGCGAAGATGCACGTAGGGACGGGCATCGCTGCGGCTGCGGCCGCCCACGACCCGGGCCGCGTAGAGACGGTGGTCGCCGCAGTCCATGGTCTGCACGACCCGGCAGGTCAGGTGACTCTGGCAGTCACGCAGCACCACGCCGCAGGGGTCGGGCTCGGTTCGGAGCCCCTCGAAGGCCGGCTGGTCGAGATCGATTCCCCTTGCGAAGTGCCGGAACAAAGGCAGGGGGTTCTCCGGCACCTGGTTGAGCACGAAACCACCCGAGGACTCCACCAGCCCGGCGATGGCACGGCCATGCTGGATCGCCACGGTCACCATCGGGGGGTCGAACGAGGCCTGCTGGACCCAGGACACCAGGATGCCGCCGGCCCGGCCCTCGTGGGCGGCGGTCAGGACATAACATCCGCTGGGAACCTGCCCCAGCGGGCGGCTGATGGCACTCTTGAGCTGCTCGTCCACGCGGAAGATTCCCGGCCCGTCCAGGATCCACTACTGCCCCAGAGGCTTGAGCCACGCCAGGCCGGCGCCGCCTCCGGCGGGGTCCACGTAGGGGATGATCCGGCCGCCGAAGACCTCCGGGCTCCGCTCCTTCATCACCGTCTCGGCGACCACCCAGCCGATCGCCGCTCCGGCGATCACGTCGGAAAAGTAGTGCTCGCCGTCCTGCAGACGCTCGATGCCCACCAGGGCCGTCAGCCCGAACATCGGGACGCCCGCCAGGGGACCATAGGCCCGGTTCAGCACCGTGGCCATGGCCATCGTGCTGGAGACGTGACCCGAGGGCCAGGCGCCCCATTCGCCGTTGGGCGAGTCGTCCCAGGCAGCGACCTTGCCCAGCATGGTGGTCAGGCCGGTGATGGTCAGCACGCTGAACATCTGCCTTCCGACCTGGTAGGTCTTGGCGTCCGGCAGCTGCTGCCCGACGAGGTACCAGGCCCCGGCCAGCGCGAAGTGCGTGCCCGGATTGCCCAGCGCCCCGAAGGCGTCCGGCCAGTCGCCGCTGAACGTCCGGTGACGTTCATAGTGAGACTCGATATCGCGGTCCAGCTCGTCGCGCAGCCCGCAGGTGGCACCGGTGACCCCCGCCAGGAACAGAACGTTGTAGGGATTGCCGAAGACGCTCCTGGCGTCCTGCCACAGGGTGGCGGGCATGGCTCGCAGGTCGCGGCCGGCGGTCGCCAGGAACCCCGGCAGAGGGTCTCTGTCCGGTACATGGGTTTGCTCGTCATCCGCAGAGGATGCCTCGGTTTCGGTCCCTTCCGGTCGGGTCGCGGGGTGATCGGCTGCCCACAGCAGTGCCTCCGCTTCGAGCGCGGCGGGGGGTGCCGTCGCCGGCTTGACGGTCCGTGCTTCGACGGCCGCCGCCAGCCGCTCCCGGGCCACCTGGCCGGCGCGCCGGCTCCACTGGCCGGCTGAGGCCGGACCGGTCGGCACCAGGCACAGCACGGCCACAAGCGTTCGCACGATCCCGGGGGAGTGGCAATGCAGGTGCATGGTCACCTCAGGGGGTGCCCAGCAGGACCGGTGGAACGGCCGCCGCAGATCCTGCCAGGCTGTATTTCTCGACCAGCCGGCGGATTCTCGGCTGGTCGGGCTTGAGCTCCAGCGACCGGTGCCAGTCCTCCACCGCCTGACGGCGCAGTTCCAGATCAGCCGGCTGTTCCAGGTGCATCGCCATTCGGACGACGCCCAGTCCGGCGAACGCCTCGGCCATCCGCGGATCCAGCGTGGTCGCCCATTCGTACCGGCTCAGTGCCTCCTTGTAGAGCCGTTCGCGAAAATAGCAATACCCCATCCGTTCGTAAGCCACCGCCAGATCAGGCTGACGCTCCAGGGCCTGCTGCAGCGCCTCGCGTGCCCGGGCGAAGCGCTCCTGCCGGATCATCGTGGTGGCCAGATTGACCAGCACCATGGGCTGGTCGGGGTCCCGCTCCAGCGACTCGTTGAAAGCGTGAATGGCCTCGTAGAGGTTGCCTCGTGCGTCGTAGATCACGCCCAGGTTGGCATAGGGCCGGGGGTCCTGCGGGGCCAGCTCGGCCGCCTGGCGGTAACATGCCATCGCGTTTTCCAGGTCCCCCCCCTGGTGGTAGCAGACCCCCAGGTTCAGCCGGGCCTCGGCATGTTCCGGCTGGAGTTCGCAGGCGTGCAGGTAGGCCCGAACGGCGTCGGCGAAGCGGGCCAGCCGCTGGTAGACTTCGCCCAGCGAGCAGGCGTTTTCGAAGCTGCCGGGGTCCAGCCGCACGGCCTGGGCCAGCGCCGCGGCGGCCTTCTTCAGGTCGCCCTTTTTGAGATAGACCCGGCCCGCCCCGGCGTGGGCCGGCGGCAGGCAGGGGTTCAGGTCGATGGCCCTCTCGAACTCGGCCAGCGCCGCGTCGAGGTTTTCTTTCTCCAGGTAGGCTTCCCCCTGGCGGGTGGAGGCTTCGGCACGCATGGCCGCAAAGGGTACAGGCTTGCTCCCGGGGACGCAGGAGGCGCTTCCCAATACCCCAAGGAGGGCCAAGGTCAGTCCGGATATGACGTTATCGGACGCTCTCATGCTTGAACCTATCGGCCGGGCCCGGGTGTGTGCTTGATTCCAAACCGTCCGGGGCCCTTCTGCCGGTCTGCCACCCCCGCGCCCGTGGTTCCCGGGAACTGCACCGCCGGGGGGTGGAGGTCCGCCCCGCCTTCCACCCCCGTGCCCATGGTTCCCGGGTCGGCCACCAGGCTGCCCACCGCCAGCACGACCTTCCAGCCCTATGCCGTGGTTCCCGGGTCATCGGCTCGCGGAGTTCGGTGATCCGCACCCTTTCATCCATGTGCCGGCCGTTCCCAGCGGGCCACCGTGGAACCCTCTGCCAGACCGCACAGCAGGCACCCCGGAGGGTGCGCCTCCGGCACATTTCCGGCCTATGATGTCCTATCATCCTCACCGGACGGCACGCAGGTCAACCATGAGCCGATGCGGTCCGCGACGGATGGGTAGGGGTGGCCGGCATGCGGTACCTTGTGGCTGTTCCCATATTCAATGAGGCCAAGTCCGTCAAGACGGTTCTCCGTCACATTCGCCGCTACGCCCAGGAGATCCTGGTGGTGGATGACGGTTCGACGGACGGGACGCGGGAGATCCTGGACCGGACGCGGGGGATCCGCCGCATCAGCCATCCTGACAACCGCGGGTACGGGCAGAGCCTGATCGATGCCTTCGGGTTCGCTGCCGCCGGGGGCTATGACTGGATCATCACCCTGGACTGCGACGAGCAGCACGAACCGGCGCGGATTCCCGATTTCGTCGCGGCCGCGGCGAGGGACGACGCGGACATCATCAGCGGCTCGCGGTATCTGGTGCCGCCGGAGGGTTCGTGCCGGCCGCCGGCCGACCGGCAGGCAATCAACCAATGCATCACGGACCTTCTGAACGAGATCCTCAACCTCGGCATCACCGATGCCTTCTGCGGGTTTAAAGCCTACCGGGTGGCCGCTCTGGGCAAGCTCGACCTGACCGTCCCGGGCTATGGAATGCCGCTGCAGCTGTGGGTCCAGGCCGCCCGGGCCGGGCTGAGGATTCGCGAGTTGCCCGTGCGGCTGATCTACAACGACCCCAACCGGTCATTCGGCGAGCAGCTGGATGATCCCAACACCCGCCTGCTCTACTACTACGACGTTCTGGTGCATGAACTCAGCCGCCGGGATACACTCAGCCTGGCGGCCGGCCGGGTCGACCAGATCGCAGCCCTTGACCGGCGTTGAATTCCGCGCTCGGGGCACGGGCCCGGCCGGAGCGAAGTGGCCGGTGCGAGCCTTGCGGCCCGGGCCGGCAGGACGTCGGGGACGGTGCCTTCGGGTGTGTGCCTGTGGCGCCGGCCGCCAGCCCGGCCGCGGCAGATGATGGCACCCGGTATGCTTCGGTTTGAACTGCTCTCAACGCCGGCGCAAGACAATGCATTGCTGATCGAGCCTGCGGCCGGGCGGTGGGCCGAGCTGCTTGAGCGGGGGTTCGGGCGACAGGATCGGACCGACCTGTGTCTGGCCGGAATCGGGGTCTCACAGCTGCGGGCGGAGGTTCGCGGGAGGCTCGGCCTGCCGGCGGGGGTGCCGGTTGTAGCCACAGGGCATCAGCCGGAGCTCATCCACCCGGGGGTCTGGGCCAAGGAGGTTGCGGGTGCTCTGGCGGCCCGGCGTCTGGCCGCGGCGGGGTTCAATCTCATCGTCGATCACGACGCGCCCTCGTCCTGGTCGCTGGTGCTGCCGCGTGTTGATGTCGACGGCCTGGTGAAACTGCTGGATCTGCCTCTGGGGCAGGCGGAGGCGGGGTCGGCGTACGAGGGCCGGCCGGCTTTGACCGCCGGTCAGATCGACACCCTCATTGCGGCCGTCGGCGACCAGCCGGCCGACAGCCTGATTCACGACTATCTGGCGGGTCTGCGGACCTGCGAAAGCCCGCGCGACTGGGTGCAACAGCACCTGCATGCCCGGGGCGCGGTGGACCGGCAGCTGCTGGAACCGTTGCCGGCACGGCGTACGGGCGAGGTGTTCGGCGGGGCGTTCGTGGCCGAACTGCTGCTGAACGCGGAGTCCTTCGCACGCTCCTACAACGCCGCCCTGGCATGGTATCGGCGCGAGCAGGGCATCAGGAGTCGACAGCGTCCGCTGCCGGACCTGGGGATCGAAGCACGCCGCGTGGAAACGGCGATGTGGATCTACCGCCCCGGCGAGCGTCGCCGTCGGCTCTGGCTGGAGGCCCGGGCCGGCGGCCTGGGGGTGTTGGCCGACGAGGTGTCCGTGGGGTTTCTGGACGCCGGCCGACTTCGGCACGACGCCGATGCCGCGCTGGGCGGTCTGGCCCCCTGGGTGGTGCGTCCCCGGGCTCTGGTGTTGACCCTGTGGGCCCGGTTGCTGGCCTGCGACCTGTTCATTCACGGAATCGGCGGGGCCAAGTACGATCGTATCACCGACCGGATCTTCGAGGACTACTTCCGCTGCCCGCCGCCGCCGTATGTCTGCGTCAGTGCCACGCTTCGGCTTGCGCTGCCGGCGGAGGCGGGGGCCTGGGCGGGGTTGGCGGATGCCCGCCGCCGTGCGCGGGACCTGTTGTACAACCCTCAGCGTTACCTGACTTGTCCGGACGCCGCGTTGATCGATCGCCGGGCGGCGCTGATCGCCGAGTCCGCAGCCCTGAGCCGGCAGGGGGGGAGCAGCGGGGAGCGCCGTCGGGTCTGGGCGGGTCTGAGGGAGGTGAACCGGCTGTTGCTCGAAGGGGAGCCGGAGGTCGCGGCGAGGCTGGAGCTGGAGCTGGAGGCCGCCGGGCGCCGTGCGACAAGTGCCCGGACGGCCTCGAGCCGGGAGTACTTCTATGCCCTGCAGCCCCGGTCGCGGCTGGAGCGTCTGAGAGCGGCATTGGCGTCGGCGTGGGACGGGCCGGCTGCCGGCACCTGACCGGGCTGGGACTTTCGCCTATAATCGCCGGCCCCCGGGGCCGTGCCCCGGTCGAATCGTGTCCGGGACCGTTTCCCGGCGGATTCGCGCCCGGTCACCCCATCGACGGGTCCGCGCGACGCGCGCAGCGGCCCGGCGACGCGAAAGGAAGCCTGATCATGCCGGATGAAAGCCAGGAGCCGAGAATCTTCGTGGATTCCGACTGGAAGCAGCAGGCCCAGCGGGAGAAGGAGGAACTGGACCGGCAAACCCGCCAGGCCGAGCGGGAGCAGGGCCCCGCGGAGGTTTCCATCCTGGAAATCGCTCACATCCTGGTGATGCAGGCCGTGGCCGGACTCGGCGGGCTGCAGGATGCGCAGACCGGCCGGCCCATCCCGCCCAATCTGCCGGTGGCCCGGCATTTTATCGACCTGCTGGGCATCCTCCTGGAGAAGACCCGCCCGAACCTCACGGATGAGGAACGCCGCAGCATCGAGGGCACGCTGAACGAACTGCGCATGGCCTTCGTTCAGATCGTCGAGCAGCTCGAAACCGGGGCGTCGGCTCCGCCTCCCGGGGCCGGCGCGTGAGCGGGGCCCGGCCGCAGGCCGTGAGGCCGCACCGGATCGACCATGATTCCGATTTCGACCGACACCCCCGTCCGGCGCACGCCCTGGGCCAACTACGCCCTGCTGGCGGCCAACATCCTGGTAGCCGCGGTGATGCTGGGGGGATGGCGCTTCGGCAACCCGGAAACCGGGCGGTGGGTTCTGCGCCTGCAGCAGTGGGGCCAGTTTGACGGCGACGCGCCCCGGCTCTACCAGTTCTTCACCTACCAGTTCCTGCACGCCAATTTCGCCCACATCGCCGGGAACATGCTGTTTCTCTGGGTCTTCGGCAACCCGGTGAACGCCCGGATGGGGCACATCCCGTACCTGCTGTTCTATCTGGCCGGCGGGGTCTTCGCCGCCACGGGCTATGCCCTGCGTCACGACCATGCGATGGTCGGAGCCTCCGGGGCCATCGCCGCGGTGACCACGGCTTACCTGGCGCTGTTCCCGCGCAGCCGGATCACGATTCTCTACTGGTGGTTCATCATCGGGACCTTCGAGCTGCCCAGCTGGTTCATGATCGTCCTGAAGATGATCGTGTGGGACAATGTTCTGGCTCCCGCCTGGGTGCAGGACGGCGGCAGCAACGTGGCCTTCGACGCCCACCTGGCGGGTTATGCCTTCGGCTTCGCGGTCGTGGGCGTTCTGCTGGCCCTGCGCTGCCTCCCGCGCGGCCAGTTCGATGTCGTGGCCCTTGCGCTTCGCTGGATGCGGCGCCGGGGGCTAATCACGCTGCCGGTGGGGGGCCTGCCGGGAGCTGAAGGAGCCCCCGACGGGACCGGCGGGGAGGACTGGCCGGTCGAACGGGTGATCCGCGATCCCCGGGTGGAGCAGATCAGCGCCCTGCGGCTGCGGATCGCCGAGGCCCTGGGGCAATCCGACCGCGACACCGCCGCCCGGCTGTACGAGGAACTCATCGAGATCGATCCGCGGCAGATCCTGGCCCGCGGCCAGCAGCTGGAGGTGGCCAACCGGCTCTGTGCCCTCCACCGGCTGCCCCAGGCGGTGCTGGCCTACGAGGCCTTCCTGGCCCACTACGGGCCCTCGCCGGAGGCCGACCAGGTCGAGTTGCTGCTGGGGATCATCTACGCCCGCGACCTGCAGCAGCACGAGATCGCCGAGCATCACCTCCGCCGGGCGGCCGGGCGGATCGCCGACGAGAGGCGGGCCGAGCAGGGCCGCTACTGGCTGGACGTGTGCCGGGAGGCGCTGCGGCACCGGCGCGGCCGCGAGGACGACCGACCATGAGCACTGACGGCGAGCGACGGGCCGTCCGGGTGGACACGCCCCCGAGACCCTACCCGGTGCTGATCGGACCGGGGCTGCTGGATGAACTGGGCCTGCGACTGCGGGAGGAGGTCCGGGCCTCCCGGACGCTGGTCGTCACCGACGCCAACGTCGGCCCGCTGTACGGCCAGCGGGCCCTGGCTTCGCTGCGCGGAGCGGGTTTTGAGTGCTCGATGGTGACCCTGCCCGCCGGCGACGCCACCAAGTCGCTGGAATCGGCCGGGCGGCTTTACGACGCCCTGGCCCAGGCCCGGATCGACCGGGCCTCGCCGGTGGTCTCGCTGGGCGGGGGGGTGGTCGGCGACCTGACCGGCTTCGTGGCGGCGACCTGGCTGCGCGGGGTGCCGTTCGTGCAGTGCTCCACGACGGTGGAGGCCGACGTGGACGCCGCGGTGGGCGGCAAGACCGCGGTCAATCACGCCTCCGGCAAGAACATGATCGGTGCGTTCTATCAGCCGCGGTTCGTGCTGATCGACACCGACACGCTGGCGACGCTCAGCGAGCGGGACTACCGGGCGGGGCTGGCCGAGAGCATCAAGCACGCGGTCATCCGGGACGCGGCTTTCTTCGACTGGCACGAAGCCCGGGCCGCCGACCTGCGGGCCCGGCGGCTCGACTGCATGCCCGAGCTGATCGAACGCAACGTGCGGATCAAGGCCGCCATCGTGGCCCTGGACGAGCGCGAGACCAGCGGCCTGCGGGCCCTGCTGAACTTCGGCCACACCGTCGGGCACGCCATCGAATCGGCCATGGCCCGCGGCGGCGATCCGTGGCGGCATGGCGAGGCGGTGGCCGTCGGCATGGTCGCGGCCTGCCGGATCAGCGCGGCCGCCGGCCGGTTGAGCCCGCCCGAGGCCGACCGGATCACGAACCTGGTCGCCGCCGTCGGACTGCCGGTGGCGGCGCCGCTGGCGCACGCCCGGCAGGAGATCCTGGCGCTGATGAGCGCGGACAAGAAGGTTGCCGCCGGCAGGCTGCGTTTTGTCCTGGCGGAGGGCATCGGGCGGGCGACGCTCAGTGCGGATGTCCGGCCGGAGTGGATCGAGGCCGGGCTGGACCAGGTGTTGCGATGAACCCATCCGGGGCCATCGCATCGGCCGCGATCAGGCCGCGGCCGCGATCAGGCTCCTGACCAGTCGGACGTAGTCGTTGACGGTGATGATCCCCGCCAGCGTGTGGTCGGGCCGGACCACCGGCAGGGCATCGAACTTGTGCTGCAGCAGCACCTCGGCCGTCTCGGCCATGCCGTCCTGGGGGGCGGCGGTGACCGGGTCGGGGGTCATGATGTCGGCCGCGGTCAGGCACTCGTGCTCCGGAAGCAGGCTGAGCTCGCAAGCGTGGTCGCCGTGGGCGGTGACTCCCAGCCACACCCGCAGATCGCGGTCGGAGACCATTCCGGCCAGCACGTTGCCGCGCACCACGGGCAGGTGGTGGGCGTTGATCCCGCGCATGCGTTCAAAGATCACGCGGGCATGGTCGTCCGGCTCGACCGTGACCACCTCGCGGCGCATATGGTCGGCGACCCGGGCGGTTGCGGCCGGGTCGGCGGCGTGGTCCGCGCAGAAGGCCGTGTACCAGCGCAGCAGGTTGGACTTGGTGATCACCCCCAGCAGGCCGCAGTCGTCCACGATCGGAAGCGACGAGATGTTGTGATCGATCATGATCCCGATCGCCTCGGGCAGCGGAGTCTCGTCCCCCACGAAGCGGGCCGGGGACGTCATCACGTCGCCCACCCGCCCGACGGCTGCCGGCCCCGAAGCGGCGCCGTCGGACCGGGCGGCGCCCGGCCCCCCGGGGCGGGCCATGAGGATGTCGCGGTCGCTGATCACCCCGACCACGCGGCTGCCGCTGACGACCGGCAGGTGCCGGATCCGGCAGTACTCCATGGTCAGCCGGGCCTCGTCCAGCGAGGTGTCCGTCTCGACCACCATCGGCAGTTCAGTGAGAAGATCGGATACCTTCATGCCCTGACCGACCGCTGAAGCCCATCCGCACACGCCGCGTCACTCTGAGTATCGGCTAACCTGGATCCAGGGATTCAGATGAACGCGGGTCCGGCCGCATCCGGCCGGATGGACCTGGAGGGGCGCTGACCGTCAAGCGGCTTTTCCCGGACGGGGCGCCAGCCTGGAGGGGGTGCCCCCGGGCCTGAGGTCTTCGGCCGGGCGCACGCCTCCGGGCGGCAACCGACCTCATCCCGGCAGCGCGCCGGCGATAGCCATGTACACGTTCTGGAAGTCCCGCCCGATGGTACCGATGATCGTGATCGAGCCGGCAGCGATCAGCGCCAGCATGATGGCGTATTCGCTCGCCGAAACAGCACGTTCATCCGCCAGCAGAGCGCGGACCCGAACGGCCAGTAGTGTCTTGAGTTTCCCACCCACGGGTTTCCCCCATGTCCCGGCTATAGACTACGATTGGAATGGAAAATGGGCAAAATGCCACCCGGCTGAAGCATGACGGCCCGATAATCGGCCGTCGGGCGGCGGCGATCGGGCAGGCCGACGCGGCGATGGCAGGTCCGTCGGCGGGGCGACCGGCGCCGGCCGGCGCACGAATCGCCGGGACGGCGGCGGTCAGGCGACCAGAACGCGCTGGACGGCGGGCACGAACTGGTCCCGGACGCGCGATGCGATGCGGTCGTGCATCGCCTCGACCTCGGCCGGTTCGAGATCCAGGATCCCGCCGATCTCCTCGAAAGTCAGATCCTCGCCGTAGTGAAGCATCACCACCAGCCGTTCCTCGCGGCTCAGCCGGCGACAGACGAAATCCTTCAGCAGGGCGCGGGCCAGTTTCGTGCGGGGGGTCTCGATTCGCGGGGATGATGCGACGGCGGATGCCACGGCTTTCCTCCTGTCCAACAGACGTGCAACGGCCGGAGGCGGGGGTTCGGCCTGTTCCCCCACATGATCCCCCGGGTCGCCCGGACTCGGGACGGCGGCCGGACCTGCGGGCTCCCGGCAGGGCGGCGGCTTGATCTGCCGCGCCCGGAAGTGGACCGGATCCAGCCGGTCGGCGGCCTGCGCCCTGTCAGTCCTATCGGCCAGGCCGGGCTGTCAGGCGACATAGGACTTGATGATGTCTGGCTGCCCGGCGGGACGGCGGAGATTACCGGAACAAGCCGGCGGGCGTTCTGGGGAAGCAGTCAAGGCGATTCCGCATCGGGCAGGAACAGGCATATCCATATGAAATGACGAATACTACGCGCGGATTTGAAGTTGTGAGTTCCTTGGGAGACCGCAGGTGCCGGGCCATTATTGCCCCACGGCCCGAGCCAGGAGTTCGGCGTAGAGTCGCGCCCCGGCGTGATGGAAGTCCAACGCCACGGTGATCGACAGCACCAGGAAGTGGAAGGTAAGCATCCAGGCCATCACCCAGCCGGCGCGCCCGCCGGCCAGACCGGCGCCTCGCAGCAAGGTGTAAACCTTCGAACCCCGGGCTCGCCGGGTCTTCCAGAAGTCCAGCCACAGGCGGCGTGCGGCCAGGGCCAGCCCCTGAAGCAGGCCCCAGACGAGGAAGCAGGTTCGCGGGCCGTGCCACAGCCCGCAGAATCCGAACGTCAGCAGGAAGCCCAGGGCAGGGGGCCAGCGACGTCGGACCATGGGCATGAACATGTAGTCGCGAAGCCACCGGCTCAGCGTGATGTGCCATCGCTGCCAGAACTCGGCGATGTTGGCGGCGCTCCAGGGATAGTTGAAGTTGTCCGGCACGGCCAGGCCCGTGACCCGCCCGACGGCCACGCAGAGATCGACGTATCCGCTCATCCAGAGAAAGAACGTGATCGGACCGAGATAGACCGCCGCCAGCAGGTGGGGGGTGCCGAACGATCCGGGGTCGGCGTAGACCTCTTCCAGCCGCAGCTGATTGAGCACCACCGCCATGACGCCCAGGCGGAGCATGGCGGTTGACAGGCGCATCGCGGCGACGAGGAGGTTCCGGTGTCGCCGCGGGCCCTCCTCCATCTGGCGGCAGAACTCCTGATACCGGTAGATCGGGCCCATGCGGAGCGTGGGCGCCAGGAGCATGAAGGCCCAGAAATCCGCCGTCCTGACGCGGTCCAGCCGCCCGGCGGCCATGTCGGCCAGCACCTGCCAGGCCCGGATGAACAGATAGGCCAGCCCGGCCCAGTGGGCGTAGAAGAAGACCGGCTCGGCCGGTGGGACCGCCGGCAGCCAGGGCAGATCAGGCTTTCCCAGGATCACGGCCAATCCCGCGGCCAGCAGAATCGCGCCTGGCCAAAGGCGCCGGCGGCTGGCGGTCCGCCGGATGACGGCCAGTGCGCCGGCGGTGATCATGGCGATGGTCAGCGCGTAAGCCGGCCCCAGGGTCAGGGCCGCCAGCAGGAGGCTGCTGCCGGCCAGGTAAGCCGCGCGGCGGCCAGCGGGGACGAACCAGTAGCCCGGGGCCAGCAGGAGGTAGAGCAGCACTCCCAGCGGTCCGCGCACGACGTCCCGTCCGTCGATCAGCAGGTGGAGACAGCCGTCCAGCAGGTCGCCATCCAGGATCAGGATCGGGCCGGAAACCGGCGTCGCGGAACCAGGCACGTTGAGGGACTCCCGTCGCGGCGGGCAGGGCCTGAGGCCGCCGCGGTTCCGCCGGCGACTGGCGCGTCGTCGGCCACCGCCGCGGGGGCGGGGCCCGCGTTGCTCGCCCGGAGGAGCCCGCTATAATCGCCGCGGGCGTCCGGAACGCAAGCCCTGCGTCGGCGCGCCGGGTGGGAGAAACACCCGGGCGGCCCGATCGACCGGAGGAATCCGCAGATGACCCACACGGTGTGCCTGTTGCCCGGAGACGGCATCGGCCCGGAGGTGACCACCGCGGCCAAGCGGGTGATCGAGGCCTCGGGAGTCAGCATCGAGTGGGTGAACCTCCCGATCGGGGCCACCGCCCTGGAGTTCTGCGGAAGCGTGCTGCCCAACCGCACGCTGGCGGCGGTGGCCGGGCACGGGATCGCGCTGAAGGGACCGGTCACGACGCCGGTCGGCGGGGGCCACGAGAGCGTCAATGTGCGTCTGCGCCGGGAGCTCAACCTCTTTGCGGCCGTCAGGCCGGTCCGCACGCTTCCGGGCATCCCGGCGCGGTTCGGGAACGTCGATCTGGTCATCATCCGCGAGAACACCGAGGGCCTGTACTCCGGGATCGAGAACGAGATCGTGCCCGGCGTGATCCAGAGCCTCAAGATCGCCACCACCCGGGCCTGCACCCGCATCGCCCGCTTCGCCTTTGACTACTGCCTGTCCCGCGGACGGTCCAGGGTGACCGTCTTCCACAAGGCCAACATCATGAAGAAGTCCGACGGGCTGTTCCTGGCCTGCTGCCGCGAGGCACACCGGTCCTGCGCGGATCGGGTGGCCTACAACGAGATGATCATCGACAACGGCTGCCTGCAGCTGGTCCGCGACCCGTCGCAGTTCGACGTGCTGCTGCTGGAGAACTTCTACGGCGACATCGTCAGCGATCTGGCCGCCGGGCTGGTGGGCGGGCTGGGCGTGGTACCGGGGGCCAACATCGGCGAGACCTGCGCGGTCTTCGAGGCCGTTCACGGTTCGGCCCCGGACATCGCCCGCAAGGGCCTGGCCAACCCCCTGGCCTGCATCATGAGCGGGGTGATGATGCTCAACCACCTCGGCGAAACCGAGGCGGCGACCCGGATCCGCAACGCCTACGACGCGGTGTTGACCGCCGCCTGCCCCGAGCAGCTCACCCGGGACATCGGCGGGACCGGCACGACCCAGAGCTTCACCGAAGCCGTCATCCGGGCCATGCAGTGACCGTTGCCGAATCCGACAGGCCGATCGTCGTCGGCACGCGGGGCTCCAGACTCGCCACCGCCCAGACCCGCTGGTTCGTGGAGCGGCTGCAGGAGGCCTGGCCCGGCCTGCGGTTCGACATCCGCACCATCACCACCCGCGGCGACCGGCTGCGCGGCCGGCCGCTGCCGGAAATCGGCGGCAAGGGGCTGTTCACCGAGGAGCTGGACCGGGCCCTGCTGGACGGCTCGATCGACCTGGCGGTGCATTCCGCCAAGGATCTGCCTACCGACACTGCCGGCGGCCTGGAGATTCTGGCGGTTCCATGCCGGGAGGATCCCCGCGACGCCTGGGTGTCACCCCACGGGCCCTTCGACGCGCTGCCGCCCGGTGCCGTGGTGGGCACCGGCAGCCTGCGCCGGCAGGCCCAGCTGCTTGGGCGGCGGCCGGACCTGACGTTCGTGCCTCTGCGCGGCAACGTGGACACGCGAGTGGCCAAGGTGCGCCGGGGCGACTGCGCGGGGGCGGTCCTGGCGATGGCGGGTCTGATCAGACTGGGCCTGGTCGATCAGGTCGTGCATCCTTTCGAAGCGGATGTGCTTCTGCCGGCCCCGGGCCAGGGGGCCCTGGCGGTGGAAGGTCGATCCGGGGATGAACGCGTCGGTCGAGTGGTCGCATCGGTCCACGATCCACTGGCGGCGGCGGCCCTGACTGCCGAGCGATCGATTCTGCGCCGGCTGGATGCCGGCTGTCGGGCTCCGGTCGGCATTCTGGCCGAGCCTGACGGCCCGGCGCTGCGGATCCGCGCCCTGGTATCCGATCCGGGCGGAAAGCGGGCGGCCCGGGCCGAGGCCCGGGGGCCGGTCGCGCAGGCCGAGGCTGTCGCGGGGGAGGTTCTGGAACAGCTCATTGGTGGCGGGGCCCGCGAGATCATCGCCGCCTGCCGCCGGGACCCGCAAGGGTGACGCTCCCGGCCTGGAGGGCGGTCACGTCCTGATTTCGTGGCGTAGAACGGCGGGGTGCCGGCTGAAGAAGGCGTGGAAACCGCAGATCAGGCGGCGCTCTGATTGAGTTGTGGGACGTGGAGATGGACGTCCCAGCCAGCCTGTTCGACGGCCTTGGCCGCCATCATGGCCTGGCGGAAACCCGGCGGAGCGGTGTCGCCCTCGGGAACGCAGGCCGTGGAGAAGCAGGCATTCAGGTAGGTCTGGGTGAGCAGGTCTTCGCAGCGCCATTTCAGATCGTCGCCCAGGAGGGCGACAACCGTGCGCGGCCCCATGGTGAGGGTGAGTCTGGCTACCATGCTGAACCTCGCGGCCGATGTCCGCAGTTGCCAGGGCTATCGGCTGAACGGGCCGGTTTTCATGAGCCGATCCGGCTGGAATGGCCCGGCGGCCCCGGACATGGGCCGGGGCACACAGGCCGGGCACGCGAATCAGGGTCAGCCCCTCGCCGCGCAGATTGCGATACGATAGACTGCCGGTGCGGAGCATTGTCTCCGATCCGCGGTCAAAGCACCGGCCCAGCGGGGGTATTCGGAGGTCGCAGGACATGGGCGGTCATCCGCTGGAGAGAGCCTTCGAACGCCGGCTGATCGCCGCTTCACTGATCGGGCGGGGCGAATCCGTGGTCGCGGCCGTGTCCGGGGGGGCCGACTCCGTGGCCCTGCTGTATCTGCTGGACGCGTTCAACCGCGGCAGGCGGTGGGGGTGCCGGATCCTGGTGGCCCACCTGGACCACGGGCTGCGCGGGGCCGAGTCCGCGGCCGACGCCCGGTTTGTCGCCCTCCAGGCTCAGTCGCTGGGGTTCCGGTGCGTCGTGGAGTCGGCTGACGTGACCGGGCAGGCGCGTGCCAGCAGAATGTCGGTGGAAACGGCCGGCCGGCGGATCCGGCTGGAGTTTCTCGAGCGGGTGTGCCTGGAATCGGGCTCGACGGTGGTGGCGATGGGCCACCATGCCGACGACAACGTCGAAACCATCCTGCACCGGATGATCCGCGGCACGGGGCTGGAGGGACTGGCGGGAATTCCGCTTCGCCGGCCGCTGCGTGCCGGTTGCGGGGTGCGGATCGTGCGTCCCCTGCTGTACTTTCGCCGTGAGGTCCTGCGGCAGTACCTCCTGGACCGGGGCATTTCGTGGCGAGAAGACCAGAGCAACCAGGCCGAGGTTTTCGCCCGGAACCGCCTGCGTCACCGGCTTCTGCCGCTGCTGCGGCAGGAGTACAATCCGCGGATCGAAGAGGCCCTGCTGCGCCTGGCCGCCCAGGCCCGGATGGCCGAACGCTGCCTGGCCGGAATGTCCCGAAGATCGCTGAAAGAGGCCCTGATCGAGGACCGGACCGGCCGGCCGTCGCTGGTCCTGGGTGTTCTGACAGACGTCCCCGAGGCGCTGCGCTGGCGGCTGATCCGGGCGGCGGCCCTGCGTGCCGGAGTGAGGGGGGGGAGGCTGGGTTTCGACCACCTGGCCGCGGCCGTCCGGTTGATCGACGGCCCGGTG
>CAZSYS010000002.1:14734-42053 GCA_964611365.1 uncultured Planctomycetales bacterium | reverse complement strand
CCAGGGGCGACCCGACGTCCGCCCGGCCGGGCCGGTGGTGGATGCCCGGCCTGCCGGGCGGGGCGTCAGTGTATCGACCGGACGAACCGCTGGCCAGACGCCGTTGGCGGATCCGCCACCGCCCGGTATCCGCCGCGCTGGTCCCCTGGCGTCCGTGGCACCCGCTGTCGGGGGGTCGCGGGGCTGATTCCCGTCCGGACGACAAACGCCCCACCGTTGCCCCGGGGAATACCCACTTGACACACCACCGGCCTGCCGGCGGGTCTGCTTCCCGACCGGCGACGGCCGGCCCCCGGCGGCAGGATCAGCCTTGGCCACGGCGGGGCTCCAGGTCTGCAAGCCAGGATATCCGAATGGCTTAGGGCGTCTTCCGGTCGATCCGCGGTCGAGCTTGGCGGATACCGCGGCGGGAGAGGTTTCAGGCCCCGGGTCGGTGTCGGTCGGGGGCGAACCTGCGCAGGGGGGCTTCGCCGATGGGGCTTTTGCCGCCCCAGGCGCGCGGGCCACCGCCTGGGGGGCCAAGTCGGTCCGGCGGGGGGCAGTCCGGCGGGGGCAGTCCGAAGGCGGCTTAAACTCATCGGGGGGTGGTCTGCCGGCCGATGAATCAGGAGTACCGGGCGGGTCTGGAGCCGCCGGCAGGATTCCAGGCGGTTCGGGTGTTGAACCGGTACAAAAAAAGTGAAAGAAGGGATGACAGGCCTGCGGCCGGCGGTTATAGTAACGTCTGAGGCCTGACGCCGGGCAAGGCTTCTGCAGCCGACCGGTGAATGAGGCCGGACGCCGACCGGGCAGCCGGCATGCGACCGGATGCGGAGCCTGCTGACAAGTCATACAGGTCGGGCGGCGTCCCGGGCCCAAGGGGCACCGACGGGCAGGCCGAAAGGTGTTCGGTCAGCCCGAAATCAAATACGGACGGGAGGATCCTGACGTCTTACACTTCCATCGGAGGCCATTCAGCCATGGGAACGCACTTCAGCGACAATCGACGAATGGAATCGCCTGAAGCCTGCCGCATGAATGTCACCCATGCCAGGCCCGGCGGCCGCGGCGGCTTCACGCTGATCGAGGTGCTGGTGGTTGTGGCGATCATCGCCCTGCTGGTGGCGATTCTGCTGCCGGCTCTAGCGGAGGCCCGCAACCAAGCCCGTGCGGCGCTGTGCGCCAGCAACATGCACCAGGCGATCAACGGCGTGATCATCCACATGGCGACCGACACCCGCATGCGCAAGGATCGGTGCGACACCAACTTCGGGTGGGCGGTGGAGTCGTTCAAGAACAACGGGGCCAACGGCAAGCTGTTCCAGTGTCCTGAGGACACGGATCCCAGGCCGGTGCCGGTGGTTTACGACCGTCAGTACCTCAACGGCGAGTTCAGGGGGGTCAGCTCGGGAGCCTCGGTGTTCAACCGCATGAAGCGGGAGGGGAACCGGTGGACGGTGGACATCCAGGACCAGGTGGACTCCAATCTGCTCGGTGGCGACGCCTATTACGAGCAGGCGGGCGACTGCCTGGTGGAGTTCGAGGCGACCGCCGGCCAGACCAGCTCGCTGGCGACGGTCCGCCCCGGCCAGACGGGCTGGCAGCACGACGGCTATCATTACAAGGGTTCGCAGCTGTGGCAGAACACGGCCTCCAGCGGCCCGATCACGATTCCGCTGCTGTGGACCAGCTACGGCGCCAACGCCAGCGCCGGCCTGCGGAACGTGAAGGGCTCGCCGATTCTTGTGGCCGAAGCCGGCAAACTGGGCATTTTCCCGGAGGACTTCGGCAAGACCAGCCAGGGGACCCACACGCGTGACAACCTGGCCAAGGTGCTGCGGTTCCGGCACGGCGGCAAGGCCAACAATCCTCATCTGGGCGGCAAGGGCTCGGACTTCACCCGCCAGTTCCACCAGCCGACGATGGCGGTGGATCCGAACTACCAGCCGCGCACCCGGGCCGCCTGCGGCTTCCTGGACGGGCACGTGGAACGGCTGGCCTTCCACGAGCTGTTCACCATTGTCCCCGGGGCGGACCCCAACAACCCGCTGGTCAACAAGCCGGAGATCAATAAACCCCTGTGGCTGGGAGCCCGCCGGGCCGGTTCGCTGGGACCGCAGGGCGGCTTCTGAGGCGGACCGGTTCGACCTTGCGGACGTTTGCTGAACGGCCGGGTGCGTCGGGCGCGCCCGGCCGTTTTTCTGCGCCCCCGGCCGGGGATCCGCCGAGATCATCCCCCCTCCACGGGGCGGTTCTGCCGTGCCAATCTGACAGCCCGGCCGGGTTCCGCTGTGACAGGGACGGGGCTCGGCGGGCATCGGGGGTTCGGGGGCGCAGCGGGGAATCGGCCCGGCGGATAAGCCTTAACTCACTTCGCAACAAGTGCTTACAAGACTACTCAATCCGTGCCGAGGCGTCTTTTCGTCGTTGGCATTGACCTTGCTTACGACCGGATGAGGTTTCCCCGCGCCGGGCGGTCCGCGCCGAGGGAAACGCCCTGGGCGCCGCCGGGCGCCGGTCAGGCAGGCACACCACTGTTGGTCGAGGCAGCCGTCAGTCGAAAGGAGCAGGCGATGGCCAAGTTGAAGATTCGCCCTCTGGGGGAAAAGGTCCTGGTCAAGCGGGTGGAGGCGGAGTCGAAGACCGCCGGCGGGATCGTTCTGCCGGACACGGCCAAGGAGAAACCGCGTCGGGGCATCGTGCAGGCCGTCGGCGACGGCAAGCTGCTGGACAGCGGACAGCGGAGCAAGCTGCAGGTCGCCAAGGGCAACGAGGTGCTGTTCAGCAGCTACAGCGGCACGGAGATCAAGGTGGACGGCGAGGAGTACCTGATCCTGGACGAGGGCGACATCCTGGCGATCCTCGAGAACTGACGGGGCCGGACCGCCGGCGGCGGCGGAGCGGCCGGCGCGGGAGCGAGACCCTCGGCGACCGATCACACGGAGTGAATCAATAATGGCAGCCAAGAAGATTGCATACGACATGGAAGCCCGCGAGGCGATCCGGCGCGGCGTGAAGCAGCTGGCCCGCGCGGTCAAGGTGACGCTCGGCCCGTGCGGGCGGAACGTGGTGCTGGAGAAGTCCTTCGGGTCGCCCACGGTGACCAAGGACGGGGTGACCGTGGCCAAGGAGATCGAGCTGGAGGACGCCTACGAGAACATGGGCGCCCAGATGGTCAAGGAGGTGGCGAGCAAGACCTCCAGCGTGGCGGGCGACGGCACGACCACGGCGACGGTTTACGCCGAGGCCATCTACGACGAGGGGCTCAAGAACGTGACCGCCGGCGCGGACGCGATGGAGCTGAAGCGCGGCATCACGGCCGCGGTGGAGACGGTGGTCGCCGAGCTGGCCAAGATGAGCACGCCGGTGAAGGACTCCTCCCAGATCGCGCAGGTGGGCACCTGTGCGGCCAACCAGGACGCGGAGATCGGCAAGCAGATCGCCAACGCGATGGAGAAGGTGGGCAAGGACGGCGTGATCACCGTCGAGGAGGGCAAGGGTCTGGAGACGACCGTCGAGCTGGTCGAGGGCATGCAGTTCGACAAGGGCTACCTTTCGCCGCACTTCGTGAACAAGTACGAGACCATGGAGGTGGTGCTGGAGAAGCCCTACATCCTGATCCACGAGAAGAAGATCTCGGCGGTGAAGGACCTGATCCCGCTGCTGGAGAAGGTCGCCAAGGCCGGCCGGCCGCTGCTGATCGTGGCCGAGGAGGTCGAGGGCGAGGCCCTGGCCACGCTGGTGGTCAACAAGCTCCGTGGCACGCTGCAGGTCGCCGCGGTCAAGGCTCCGGGCTTCGGCGACCGCCGCAAGGCCATGCTGGAGGACATCGCGATCCTGACCGGCGGGCGGGCGATTTTCGAGGATCTGGGCATCAACCTGGAATCCGTGGAGCTCAAGGACCTCGGCCAGGCGAAGAAGATCACCATCGACAAGGACAACACGACGATCATCGAGGGTGCCGGATCGACCGCGGCGATCAAGGGGCGCATCGACCAGATCAAGAACGAGATCGACCGCACGACCAGCGACTACGACCGCGAGAAGCTGGAGGAGCGGCTGGCCAAGCTGGCCGGCGGCGTGGCCCAGATCAACGTGGGCGCGGCCACCGAGGCGGAAATGAAGGAGCGCAAGGCCCTGGTGGAGGACGCGATGCACGCGTGCCGGGCGGCGGTGGAGGAGGGCGTGCTGCCCGGCGGCGGCGTGGCTCCGCTGCGCTGCCTGGGTGCCCTGGACAGCCTGGCCAAGAAGCTCAAGGGCGACCAGAAGACCGGCGTGGACATCGTTCGCCGGGCCCTGACCGCCCCGATCAAGCAGATCGCGGCCAACGGCGGGCTGGACGGCTCGATCGTCTGCCAGAAGGTGCAGGAGGCCTCCGACCGGAACTTCGGCTACAACGCCCTGACCGGCGAGTACGGCGACATGGTCAAGATGGGGGTGATCGTGCCGACCAAGGTCGAGCGGGTGGCGCTGCAGAACGCGGCCTCGATCGCCTCGCTGCTGCTGACCACCGACGCGATCGTCAGCGAGATCAAGGAGGACAAGAAGCCGGCGCCCGGCGGCCATCATCACCACGGCGGGATGATGTAACCGCCACGGCGCTGCATTCGGCGACACACGCGACGGGCGTTCCGGGAAGGGTTTTCCGGAACGCCCGGTGCTTTGAGGGGCTTCTCCGCCGCGCCGGACGCCAGCGGGCCGACCGCCTTGCCCGCGCGCCGAGGGGCGCTATAATGCTCCAGGCGGACGCCCCGCGTTCCGGGGCGGTTCGAGCCGGATCCTGGAGGAGCCATGACCCACATCATCGCCGAGCCCTGCATCGGCACGAAGGACACGGCCTGCGTCCCGGTGTGCCCTGTCGACTGCATCCACCCGACCAAGGAGGAGGCGGCCTTCGAGACCGCCGAGCAGCTCTACATCGACCCGGACACCTGCATCGACTGCGGGCTGTGCGTGGACGAGTGCCCGGTCAAGGCGATCTTCCCCGAGGAGGACCTGCCCGAGGAGTGGCAGCGCTTCGTCCAGATCAACGTGAGCTACTACAAGAAGTAGCCCCGACGCTTCATCCCTTTCCCCTGCGCGACGGTGCAGCCTGAGTACAGGTCCGGCCACGGGCACCGCGCCCGGAAGCGCCATGCGTCTGCCCGGGCCGAGGTAACCCGCGGTTCGCCGACGGCTCCGCGGCCAGCCGCGCGCCCGCGGACGCCCGCCCATACTGCCTGCCGGGGCGTCTAGAGGAGGATGGCCACGACGCAGGCGGCGGAGAACGTGGCCATCGATCCGACGATCATCGCCGCCAGGCCCAGTCGGGCGAGTTCCGCGCGCCGCTCGGGGGCCATGGCGCCGAGCCCGCCGATCTGGATGCCGACCGAGCCGATGTTGGCGAAGCCGCACAGGGCGTAGGAGGCGATCAGGTAGGAGCGGTCCGACAACCCCGGGCCGGTCCGGGCGAGGTCCAGGTAGGCCACCAGCTCGTTGAAGAAGGTCTTGACCCCCAGGAGGTGCCCGACGGCGGCGCAGTCGGCCGGCGGCACGCCCAGGAGCCAGGCGACCGGCCAGAACACCCGCCCGAAGACCGCTGCCAGCGTCCAGGGCTCGCCGGCCCCCAGCAGCGTGCTGATCCAGCCCAGTCCGGCGTCGATCAGGGCCACGCCGGCGACGAAGACGATCAGCATGGCCGCGACGTTCAGGGCCAGAGCCAGGCCCTCGGAAGTGCCGCGGGCCACGGCGTCCAGGAGATTGGCATCGGCGGCCGGCATCTCCACCGTGGCCCGGCCGGCGGTCCGGGGCACGGCCGTCTCGGGCACCAGCAGCTTGGCCATCATCAGGGCCGCCGGCGCGGTCAGCACGCTGCTGGTCAGGAGGTGGGCGCCGATGTCGGGTGTCCGGTCTTTCAGCAGCCCGACGTACATCAGCAGCACGCCGCCGGCGGTGTTGGCGAATCCGCCGACCATGACGGCCATCAGCTCCGAGCGGGTCATGTGGTTGATGTAGGGGCGGACCATCAGCGGGGCCTCGGTCTGGCCGACGAAGATATTGGCGGCGGTACTCATGGTTTCAGCGCCGCTGGTCTTCATGGATACGGCCATCACCCGCGCGATTCCGCGGACCAGCCGCTGCATCAGGCCGAGGTGGTACCCGGCGGCCATGAGTGCCGAAAAGAAGATGATCGAGGGGAGCACGCGGAAGGCGAAGATGAAGCCCGTCCGGGCGACGCCGCGGCCGGACGGCACGAACGCCCCGTCGCCGGCCACCTCCCCCACCGGAACGCTGTCCTGGCGGGCCATCGGCCCGAAGACGAAGGCTCCGCCGGCCTCGGCGGCCGAGGCCACGGCCAGAAAGGCACGGTTGACGCCGCCGAAGACGGCCTGGCCGGCGCCGGTCCGCAGGACGAACAGGGCGAACAGGAACTGCAGCCCGAGTCCCCAGGCGACGATCCGCCAGCGCACCGCCTTGCGGTCGGTGCTGAGCAGGTAAAGGGCGGCGATCATGACGGTCAGGCCGATGGCGGGCTGGAGGCGGCTCATCATCGCCACCATCTTGCGGCCGGAGCCTTGCGGAGGCAACCGCGGGGCGGGATCGACCGGTCGGGGCGGGCGATGGAGAAAGACGGGCGCCGGCGGAGACGGGCGGCCCGGCAGAGGAGGCGGGCGGGGACCGGCCGGGCGGAGCCGCACGGCGGGGTTGTCGGGCGCGAAGCCGGGGATTGGCGCATCGGGCGTCGGCGGGTTACAACAGGGCGGTCGCCGTTGTGCCGCGCCGCAGGCCTGTCGGGCAACGGGGCGGGGATGAACCATGGACCGCAGCGCTCTGTCGATTCGCCCGATCATCGGCCTGGAGATCCACGTGCAGCTGGCCACGCGCACGAAGATGTTCTGCGGGTGTCCGGTGGAGTTCGGCGCGCCGCCCAACAGCCGGGTCTGCCCGGTCTGCCTCGGGCTGCCGGGGGCTCTGCCGGTGATGAACCGCCAGGCGGTGGAGTACTCGATCCGCACGGGCCTGGCACTGCACTGCACGATCGCCCGCTTCAGCAAGTGGGACCGCAAGAGCTACTACTACCCGGACCTGCCGAAGAACTACCAGATCAGCCAGTACGACCTGCCGCTGTGCATGGACGGCTATTTCGACGTGCCGACCGGCCGGGAGGGCGAGTTCCGGCGGGTGGGGATCATCCGGGCCCACCTGGAGGAGGACGCCGGCAAGAACATGCACGAGAGCCCGGCGGTCACGCGGGTGGACCTGAATCGGGCCGGGACGCCGCTGCTGGAGATCGTGACCCGGCCGGATCTGACCTCGGCGGAGGAGACCTGGGCGTTTTGCGTGGAGCTGCAGCGTCTGGTGACCGCCCTGGGCGTGAGCGAGGCCAACATGCAGAAGGGGCAGATGCGGTTCGAGCCGAACGTGAACGTGGCCATCACCCGGGAGGGGCGCGAGTACCGCACGCCGATCAGCGAGGTCAAGAACCTCAACAGTTTCAAGGCGGTGCGGGAGGCGGTGGCCTACGAGATCCAGCGGCAGGTCAACGACTGGATCGCCGACCGGGACTATGTGATCGGCAAGGCGGCCAGGGAGAACCGGGGCTGGGACGACGTGCGGGAGGTGACGGAGTTTCAGCGGGGCAAGGAGGAGGCTCACGACTACCGGTACTTCCCGGACCCGGACCTGGTGCCGGTGCGGATCGATGAGGGCTGGCTGAAGCAGCTGGCGGAAGGGGTGGCCGAGGCGCCACTGGAGCGTGCGGCCCGGATGCGCAGGCAGTACGGGTTGTCGGCCTCCGAGGCGGATACGATTCTGAACGACCGGGCGACGGCAGATCTCTTCGAGGCGGCCGCGGCCTGCGGGGATCCGGCGGTGCTGGCCCGGCAGTTCATCAGCTTCTGGTCGGCGGCGGCCAATGCCCGGCGGACGACGGTGGCCGGGCTGGGCGTGGACGCCGCGCGGCTGGGCGAGCTGTCGCGGATCACCGCCGAGGGGCTGATCAACGCCACGGCCGCGGCGGCGGTGGCCGAGCGGATGCTGAGCTGTGCGGACCCGCCGTCGGCGATCGCCCGGCGGGAGGGGCTCATCCAGGAGCGTGACGAGGGCAGCGTGGCCGCGTGGGTGGAGCAGGCCTTCGCGGCCAACGCCAGGGCGGTGGCCGACGCTCTGGCCCATCCGCGCAAGCAGCAGCAGGCCCGCGGCTTCCTGCTGGGTCAGGTGATGAAGATCTCCGGCGGCAAGGCCGACCCGAAGGTGGCCGGCCGGCTGATCGAGGAGCGGCTGGCGGGGATGGGCGGCTGAGGGGCGGGGAGGGTAGGTGACGAGTCTCACTCGTCTCCGGCGAGTTCGTTGAGGTACTCCTCCAGGTTCGTGTAGCCGTCGCCGTCGGGGTCCAGAACGCCGTCGGAGGCATCGTCGGGGTTCAATCCCTGGACGGTCTCCCATGCATCGGGCATTCCATCGCCATCGTTGTCCGCCGGCGGAACCCCCCCGGCAAGTATCGGGTGGGTATCATAAGCCTCGCGGGTACCGAAGCCGTTTCGGCCGGTGCCGCTGAGGACTTCCTCGATCAGTCGCTGATCCATGCTGTCGCGCACAGGCCTTGTAGCCCCGGCCCCCTGCGTCACGCTCTCCAGGACGGTCCAGACCGACTCCTCGGTCACGGGCACGCCGCTGACCGGCCACATCTCCGATCTTCGCTTGGCCGCCATCTTCGCCAGCAGCACCTGGTCGGAGGGGTTGTTGACCGGGTCAAGCTCGTTCATGTCGGCGCGTCCGTCGAAGACCACCGCCCAGTCATCGACGGAGTCGTCTTCTCGCCCCGGACCGATGTTGTCGCGCACGTAGACGGTGGCGTCCCGGATTTCTCTGGCCGGATCGCAGGTCGGATCGTCGGGCCGGCAGACGGTCATGCCCACAGGCCGTCGGTAGCGGGAGACGGTGGTCGGCCCCTGGATGTAGCGATTGCCGATGATGTTCACGCGGGTACTGGGGGAGTCGGCTCCGAAGCCGTCCAGGTAGGTGGCATAGATGCCCCAGTTGTAAATGAGGTTGTTGACCATATGGACGAGGCTGCCCTTGCACGCCAGGAGAGGGTTCCGGTCCCGGTTGCCGGTGAACAGGTTGTGGTGCAGCGTGAGGTAGTCGTCCACGTTCGGGCTGTGCGGTCCCCCGGCGATCAACCCCATGCTGTGGAGGTAGGGGTAGGGTTCGTCGTTGCCGTAGTGCCCGTGGAGGGAGCCCTCGCAGATGATGCTGTGCTGGATCGTCAGCCGGCGCACGCCGTCCCAGGGGTTGACGTTTTCATCGATGCTCCACCCCAGGGAGCAGTGGTCGACCATGACGTCCGTGACGGTCATGAGGCGGCCAAGCTGAGCGTTGTAGTCTCCGCAGACCGTCAGGGCGTCGGTGTACACCTTGTCAACGTACGGCGGCATCGGCCCGGCGCCGTCGGGATCGATCCATGTGTCCAGAGGCGTGATCCCCGGGCGGATCCTGAGATGCCTGATCACGACATCATGCAAATCGTTGACCAGCATGATGCCTCGCCCTGCGATCTGCACGCCGTCACCCGGGGCGGTCTGCCCTGCAATCGTCAGGAAGCTGCCCGGCTCATCCCGGACGTACAGGTAGTTCTTGAGGGTAATCGTGCCGCCCACTTTGAACAGCACGTTGCGAGGCCCGGTCTGGTTGACCAGGGCCCAGCGCAGGGAACCGGGAATCACGCTCTCGCCCAGGCTCGTGTCGTAGTCCAGCAGGTTGGTCACGTACAGCACACGGCCGCCCCGCCCGCCTCGGGCCATCGCCCCGAAGCCCTCGGCCGACGGGAACGCGCGATGCGGTCGGGGGCTGGGTCTCAGCGTGCATGGCAGTACCGGCTCTGGGGGGGGAGGGGGACCTTCACCGGGCGGTTCCACGGGCGGAGCAGGGCCTTCGCCTGCCGGCCCGGCGTCTTGCGGCGGTTCCGGCCCGCCGCCGGGAGCCGATGTCTGTTCGGCCGGGTTTTCGGCGGCCCCGCCCTCGTCGGCCGGGTCGACCGACCCATCAGTGGATGCGGGCGCTTGAGGCACGAAGCCGAGCACCTGTTCATCAGAGACCAGACCCAGCACCTGGCTGTCGGAAATCCCGTCTGCGGTCTGCGGGCCAGGCGGCTCCGGGAGGATCCCGGAGGGGGTTTGCTCGCCGCACCCGGTGAGGCAGATCACGGTCCCGGCGAGCAGGAGCCGCCGAACGGTTTCCCGCCGCCATCTCAGGCGGCCGGCATCCCGCCAAGGCTGCGACCCGTGCAACACCGTGTGGCCTCTCCCCTTCGCGCGTCCGGCCGACGACCGGGATCCACCGCCCGCGTCGTGTCCTGCGCCCGATCCCGCGACGCGGATCTGCACTGGAGCGATCCGTCGGTAACCGTTGCGGCCTGCTGGCAAGCATCAGATGCGATATCCAGGGGAAATGGGCAAACTGTTCCACGGTGCGGAGAGCCCCGGGATCAAGATTCGGGTATTTACATCCGCGTCCAGGCCCGGGTCCGCGCCACCGTCTGGTACACCCGCCGTCCGATAAACTCCGGCCGTCGGAGAAACAGCCAGCCTGGATCCCTGCCTGCCGATAACAACGTCTGATGGCCGCAGACGCCGACAGCGGCGGCCGGAGGCGTACCGCCGGTCCCGGGCCGCCGGGGACACCGGCCACGGAGACCCACGAGGCCTTGCTCAACGCGTTGACCGTCGATCTGGAGGACTGGGGGCAGGCGGTTCTGGATCCGTCACTGCCGGTCACCGAGCACGTGGTCGGCAACGTGGAGCGTCTGCTGGGGCTGCTGGATCGCCGGAAGGTCCGGGCCACGTTTTTTGCCCTCGGGAAGGTCTGCGAGCGCTTCCCCCACCTGCTGCCGCTGGTCGCGTCCGCCGGCCACGAGATCGCCTCTCACGGCTACGGCCACCAGCTGGTCTACAACCTGACGCCGGAGGCGTTCGAGGCCGACGTGTGCCGCTCGATCGCGATCATCGAGGCCCAGACCGGGCTGCGCCCGGCCGGATACCGGGCCCCGGCGTTCTCGATCACCCGGCGGTCGCTGTGGGCGGTTCCGATCCTGGCGAAGCTCGGGTTCCGCTACAGCTCCAGCGTGTTCCCCGTCCGCAAGCGGCGCTATGGGATTCCGGACGCCCCGCGAGTCCCCCACCGCTGGCCGGACTGCGACCTCATGGAGTTCCCGCTGACCACGCTGGGCGTCTGCGGGCGGAACCTGCCGGTGTGCGGCGGGGGATACATGCGGCTGTTTCCATTCCTTGTCCACGCGGCGGCGATCCGCCAGCTGAATGCCGCCGGCTGGCCGGCCGTGGTCTACGTGCACCCCTACGAACTGGCGGCAAATGAAGTCGAGGACTTTCGCCGCAAGGGATTCGGGGTATCTCCGCAGCGTCGCCTGACTCAGTCGCTATGGCGCAGCCGGGTCGAAGGCCGGCTCTCCAACCTTCTCTGGCGGTTTGCGTTCGGGCCCGCCCGTGAGGCCCTCACGGCGGTCGAAGCCAAGCTCGGCGCCATCGGCAACGCCCCGGAAAACCCAGGTCAAAGGTGCGGCGCCAGGAGGATTGACCCCCTTCCGGTCCTGTCTTAGCCTGTCGCCGGCAGGCGATCCGCATCGTCAGGACCCCGACTTGACGGTGTGCACGACGGAGTCCAGCCAGGGGGATATGGCCTGTTTTCCGCACCCGAAAGATACACCGACACAGAGCAAGCACGATGACGGGAGACGATACCGGCGTCGAGATCATGCGGCTCCAGCCGGGGCACCTGCACACCCCGGAGCTTGAAGCCGTCGTTTCGCTTCATTGTGAGGCCTTTCCGGCCGGAGTGCTTGCCCAACTCGGCAGGGACTTCGTGCGGCGCTATTACCTCTCGATTGCGGACAGTCCGGCCGCATACCTGTTCGGGGCCCGGCGCTGCCACAGGCTCGTCGGCTTCCTGGCGGGAACGACCGATCGCGAGGCGTTCGAGCGATCCGTCCGCCTGTCGGCGGGCGGTCGAGCCGTGCTCTGGCGTCTGCTGACGCTGCGGCTCAGCCCCCTGGCGGTCCTCAGAGCGGTGCAGAAGCGGCGTCTGACCGCTTCGCACAGGGATCCGGCCGAATTGATCGCGGTGGCCGTGAGCACGACGGAGCGTCGCTCGGGAATTGGCCGCCGCCTGCTGGCTCATTGGGCGGAGACGGTCCGCAGGCACAGCCTTGAGTCGTTTCTCATCTTCACTGACAACCGGGAAGGCCACGACTTCTACCTGAAGATGGGGGCAGAGCTGCTGTTCCGGTTCCAAGTCGGGAGACGGACGTCGGCCGGCTTCCGAATGAGGGTCAGCAGCCTGCCACGGGATGCGTTTTCGCCGCCAGCCGTCTCCGACCGGGGATCCTGACCATGCCCGGAAGCAGCTTCGCCATCGTCAGTCGGCCGGTTGACGCTACCGTGACGCTGAAACCGAAAACGGGCTTTGCCGGCGGCTTTGGCGTGAGAGGGGCGAGGTGAACAAGGCCGGAACGGCGCGGAGTGACCGCATCAGCGCAGGTGCTTGCGCATCACGAGCGAGTCGTAAGCCGCCAGCACCTTCCGGATCACGCGGGTTTCATCGAATTCCTGTTCCGCGCGGCGGCGGGCGCCTTCGGCGAGCTTTCCGCGAAGTCGTTCATCCTGGTACAACCGGAGCAACGCGGCGACAAGCGGCTCAACCTGACCTGGGGGGACAAGCAGCCCGTTCAGACCATCCATGACCGCTTCCCGGCACCCGCGAATATTGGTCGCGATGACGGGAACACCCATGGCGTTCGCCTCCATCACCGATCGAGGATACCCCTCGCGATAGCTCGGCAGGCAGAACACGTCCATCGCAGTCATGAGACGGGGAACATCGTCGCGTTGCCCGAGGAACCGGCAGCTGTCGCCGATTCCGTACTGTTCCGCCTCGGCGGGGGTTACTTCATCGCGGCGGCTCGTATCGACGAATCCGACGTGCAGCAGGCAGGCATCCGGTGCCGTCCGACGGAACTCCGCAAACGCCTCGAAGAGTTCGCGGAACCCCTTCTCGATCACCATTCTCGCCACGATTCCGACAACGAAGGCGTCATCAGGAATGCCCAACTCCCGCCGAACTTTAATCCTTTCGTCAGCCGTGAAGCGAGCGGGGTCGAACTTCTGGAGATTCACGCCGTTTCCGAGGTATTCGAGGCGTTCCGGCGGCAGCAAATGCTCACGAAGAATGAGATCAACATCTTCCTGGCTCTGACTGAAAACGTGATGGGCGAGCCGGCAGGCAGCAAGCTCCAGCCGCTTGAACAGACTCCGTCGGAAGCCTGATGGGAACGCCAGGTAGTATAAGCCGTGAATGGTGTTGACTCGAACGGGCACACCGGCGAGCCACGCGGCCAGCTGGCCCAGGAAGGCCGCCTTGGGGGTATGGGTGTGAACGATGGTGTACCGCCGGCGGCGGAAGAGCCGCCAGAGGGCCAGCAGGGCGAGCAAGTCGCGCAGCGGTGCGATGGACCGCGGGATATCCACGGCGTGCAGCGTCAGGCCCTGCCCGCGCAGTTCCTCCGTGTGAGGACCGGCCGAGCAGACGGCCTCGACTTCGTGTCCGGCGGCCCGCGCGGCGTCGATCTGGGCGCACAGAAGCATCTTGACCGAGATGTCCGCGGCGCAGACAACGGCCGCGCGCAAAGGCTCCGGGGAGCCGTCAGACAACCGAGCCACAGGCCCTCCGGGTGAAGGCAAACCACCCTCAGTTGCCGTGCCGTGCCGCCATGCACCGCCGGTAGAGCTCGACATACCTTCCGGCGATGTCCGGCAGCGAGAATCGCTCCCGTGCGAACCGCATCGCGGCCGAAGCCATCGCCCGTCGACGGGGCTCGTCCCGCAGGAGCCCGACCGCCGCCTCGGCCATCTGGTCCTCTGCGTCCACCGGGAACAGCAGCGCGGTCTCGCCCGGAACGGTGGCTTCTCTCATGGGGGCGATATCGGAGCCCACGACCGGCAGCCCGAACATCTGGGCCTCGGCCACCGCGACGGGGAGACCCTCCCACTTCGACGGGAACAGCAGCAGGTCGGCCGCCTCGAGCAGGCCGTCGATGTTGGCCGGCCCACCCAGCAGCCTGACCACGTCGCCCAGATTCCGCTTCGCGATTTCCTGCTCGACCAGCGGCCGCAGGGGTCCTCCGCTGACGATCAGAAGGCGGAACTCCGCGCCGGCCTGCCGCATCCGCTCGGCGATGCGGATCAGGCCTACGTGGTTCTTCGCCTCGCGCATGGTGCCGAGGTGGATCACCACCGGCATGGCCTCCTCGATGCCGAGTTCACGCCTGGTCCGGCGGCGGACCTCCGGATCCAGGCTCGGAGACTTGATCGTCCCGCAGGGGAGCACCATGCACTTGCCCGCATCGATGCCGCCCGCCACGCCGCGGACGGCGTCCAGCACTGCCTCGGATACCGCAACAACCGCATGGCTCCATCGGCAGGCCGCGCCGATGCTCCATCTCCCGTACCACGATCGAAGTCGACGGCGCAACGCGGCCGGTACACCCGTATCCGGTCGGCCCCCTGCGGTGTTCCGTTCCTCGTCGAAGACCGTGCTGTAGAAGGTGGTCACGACCCCGAAGCCAGCTCCGGCCGCGACCCGGCAGGGATAGCCCGAGGCGATGCCGGTGTGGACGTGCAGAATGTCGTACCGTCCCTGCCGCAGCAAGCCGGCCAGCCGCCGGCCGAACGGAAGGTGAGTCCACCCCAGCGGCAGGTGATGGACCTGGGCCCCGGAGGCCCGGAAATCATCGGCCAGAATGCCGACGGAGGGCCCCTTGCAGCAGACGTCCATGGCCACCTGCGCGCGATCCACGTGGCGGACGAGACTGCGCAGCCACACTTCGAGCCCCCCGCGATTCAGCCAGTGAACCAGGTGCAGCACGCGAACCGCCATGCGAAGCACTCTCCGGCTGCTGACCCGGTACTTCGGGCTTCCGACGCCCGCGCCGAATCACCTCGACCTCATCCGCTGGACGTAGAACCGGTGGAGGCACTCGGCGATGCGAACATCATTGAAGCTTGCCTCGACGCGCGCCCTGCCGGCGAGCCCCAGCCTGGCTCTCAGGTCCGCATCGCCGGCCAGGAGCATGATCTTCCCGGCCAGCGCTGCCGCCGAGCCCGGCGGCACCAGAAACCCCGTCTGTCCATCGACCACGACTTCCTGGGTTCCCGGCACGTCGGTGGCGACGACGGGCCTGCCCAGGGCCATGGCCTCCATGAGGGCCCGGGGGAGGCCTTCCTTCTCGGAGGTCAGCACGACGATGTCGCTGAGGGCCAGCAGCGACGGGGCGTGCGTGGCCCAGCCGACCAGGCGGACGCGGGAAGCCAGGCCCGCCTCGTCCAGTCGTTTCTGGAGGCGATCGCGAAGCGGGCCTTCGCCGGCCACGACCGCCGAGAAGTCCAGTCCCTGCCGCATGAGCAGGATACAGGCGTCGATGAAATCGTCCACCCGTTTGACCGGCTCCAGCCGGCTGAGCATCGCCAGCCGCAGCCTGCCGGGCGGATAGTCCCGTTCGGCCCGATCCAGGCCCCGGCGGGATGCGGCCTGGACCTGGTCGACATCGACGCCGTTGCCCTCATAGCCGACCCGCTGTGCGGAGCGCATCAGCCGCGCGCATTCGGCGAGGTCGCGGCGGTTCTGGCTAAACACGTGATCTCTCAGCCGGCACGCCGACCATTCGAGCACCCGGTAGACGCTCCGGGCCAGGCGGTTCTGCCCGTCGTAGAAAGGCAGGCCGTGGTAGGTGTGCACGACCAGCGGGATCCGGGCCATCCTGCCGGCCAGTGCGCCGATCACGCCGGCCTTGGCCGTGTGGGTGTGCACGATGTCGAACCGTCCGCGGCGAAGGATGCCGGCCAGCGTCAGCACGCTCTGGAGATCCGCCGGCGGCCGGATCGATCGGGCCATCCGGACCGGAATATGCGGAACCGGCGGCGGGGCCGCCTGCTCGCCTGCCGGCGGCGGACCGGAGATGACCGTGACGTCGAGATCCTCATACGAGGCCAGGGCCGCCAGCTTGGTCCGCAGGATGGTGACCACGCTGCTGTAGTGGGTCACGACATGGACCACGCGGATCATGGCCGGACCGCGACCCGGCCGCCGTATTGCGGCGTCCGGCGCAGCAGCTCTCCGTAGTAGCGGATCAGCTCGTCCACCATGCGCTCGATTCGGAAGGTCTTGAGAACCTTTTCCCGGCCGGCGCGGCCCATGTCGGCGCGGCGTCGGGGATCGCTCATCACCGCGACGAGGGCCTGGCGCAGGGCGGCGACATCCCGCGGCGGCACCAGCAGCCCGGTCGCGGGGTCATCCACCAGTTCCGGCGTTCCGCTGACCGCGGTGGCCACGACCGGCAGTTCCATGCACATCGCCTCGATCAGGCAGATCGGCAGCCCCTCGCGCAGGGAAGGCAGCACGGCGACGTCGCATGCGTCGTACAGCCGCCTGATGTCGTCCTGGAAGCCGGCAAACGCGATGACCTTCTCCAGGCCAAGCTCGCCCACGCGCCGCTGGAGTCGGCCGTTCATCTCGTCGGCCCCGGCCAGCAGGAAGCGGGCCTGCGGCACGGCCTCGACCACGCCCGACGCCGCCTCGATCAGGTATTCGATGCCCTTGTCCGGCCGCAGGTTGGCGACCGTGACGCCGATGACGGCGTCCTCCGGCCAGCCCCATTGCCGGCGGAAGGCCGACCGGGCGGCCGGATCGGCAGCGGGGGTCCACCGAGCCGTGTCGATGGCATCGTAGATGACATCCAGCCGCCCGGCCGGGTGCTTTTCCCGTTCGACCAGGCTGCGTGCACAGGCCCTGGAGTTGCAGACCCAGCGCGTAACCGCCGGGCGGGTCAGGCGATCCAGCCAGACATGATGCCACCGCCGCCAGTCGTCGGTGCTGATCACGCCGGTGAGGATCACCGGGACTCCCGCCAGGCGGGCCGCGATCCGCCCGACCACGTTGGCTCGCAGGCCGTAGATCTCGACCACGTCCGGCCGCTGGCGGCGCAGCAGACGGGTCAGGCCCGGAATGCCGCCCAGCAGGAACCGGGGGGGCGTGGGCAAGCGGTGGTACGGCACGCCCGCCCGATCCCACAGCGCGTAGGCCGTGGACGTATCGGCCAGGTTCACCACCTGCATGTCCACGCCAGCCCGGCGGGCCGGGGGAACCAGCACCGACAGCATCCGGACGATTCCGCCGATGGCCGGATTCGACAGGATGTGAAAGACGCGCATCTCGGAAGCACGCAGCGCTACGGGGCGGCAGCCCCTGAGGACCGTCACCAGACGCAGCCCGGCTGGGCGGCCCCGCCTTCTTCGCTGAGGCAGGCCTGGAAGAGCGAGAAATCCGTCATGTCCACGTCGCCGTCGGCGTCGCGGTCGGTCTCACGGCAGAGCTGGCTCGACTGCGGCAGGCCCGGGCCCGTCAGGCAGTCCAGCAGGCGTCCGATCTCGAACTGGTCCACCACCCCGTCCTCGTCGAGATCGTAATCGCCGTCGTATGTCGGCTGGAACCGGGTGATCCGGACTTCGTTCTCCGTCAGAGCGGGCAGCCGGAATTCCAGCACGCCGCCTGAACCGAGGGATACCTCGTAGGCCGGGTCGGACTCGACCAGCCCGCCGCCCTGTACCCGGGCGAACAGATGGCCGTTGTCGCGGGCTTCAAACGCCGCCTCGGGGTAAGTCAGCCGCACGGCCTTGGCCTGGCGGTCGTGCAGCGTGGCGGCCGCGAGCCCCAGCGTCAGCTCGCCGGTGGACGGGTCGAAGTCCGCGCGACGGACATCGACATGGGCATCCACGTGCGAGAGGCGCGGCAGGCTGCCGTCGTACGCGCCGAACTCCACATCCAGGGCCAGGGACGTCGCGGGCGGCATCTCCGGCAGCACCACCAGGTCGTCGGACACGTACACCTGCACGAGTCCGCCGGCACGGGCGGACCTGATCGGCTGCCCCAGGGATCGCAGCGTGACCCCGCGCATGGGGCGATCCGCCCCGTTGCGGACCACGACGCCGGTGTCGCCGGCGTCGGTGATGACCACCTTCTCCAGATCTCTCATCCAGTCCACGATGGTGCCCAGCGGGCGGATCCAGATCTGGCCGTCATCCTGCCGGGACTGCAGCCAGGCGAAGACGGCGTCGATGTCCGGCCGGAGGACCTCGTGGCCGTTGACCCGGGTGGTGAAACTCATGTGGGCGTGGGTGTACACGAACACAAGCCCCTCGAGGGCGATGAGTTCCTGCAATTCGGCGATGTCGCCGCCGTTGAGCCGCTGGAGGTACTCCTGCCCGCCCCGTCCGCGGCTGCGGCCGAAGGACAGGATCGGCCTGCCGGAGGCCGTGCGGCCCAGCAGCTGGCTGGTGTGGGGCAGCGGCGATCCGTTGACATAGCGGTTCAGGAACATGGTGCAGTTCGGGGCCTCGGCAGGCACGAACGAGGTGCTCATGCTCCAGGTGAGATCAACCTCGTTCTGCCCCAGCAGATCGAGCATGTAGTATCCGTCATCGCCATCGTTGGGAGCGCCCCCGACGACCGGGAACATACCCTTCCAGCCGAGGGCCTCGGGGTTGTTGCCGGGGGAATGGTCGACCCACTGGCGCAGCCCGTAGACGGTGCGGAGGTTCTCCAGGGCCGGCCTGGCGGCGGCGCGGGTGTCTGCGAGCCATCCCGGCGTGTGCATGGCGATCTCGACGCCGCGCTGGTGCAGGAGGTCGATGAATGCCTTGGCTGTCGGGTTGGCGGCGTAAACGCCGCCGCCGTCGGACGGGGCCAGCTCGTACCAGAGGTTCTTGGTGGTCATCAGGTTGCGGCCGACAATGCCCTTGTGGCCGTAATCCGGCGACGAAGGATCGCTGGTTCCCAGGTAGACCGCCTGGGAGGTCCTGAGGTAGAAATCATCGTCGGAAATCGTGTAACCCATGCGGTGGGCGCGAGGGTACCTCGCCTTGACCAGTTCACCGGCCAGGGGCGGAGCCATTTCGAAGACCACCGTGCCCTCGACCGACTCGCCCGCCTGGCGTGTCTGCTCCTTGTAGTAAGTGATCGCCGGATTCACCGAGCCGTTCCGGCCGACCTGGGCGGTGACGGTATGAAAATCCACGTGTCGCAGGAACGCCCGGACCGCCCGGCGGGCGTGACCGATCTCCAGGGCCTCGATCCCGTGAGCGCCCAGAGCGTCGGCGACGAGCATCCCGCCCGGGGTCCGCAGTCGCCGGGCGGAGTACACGGTGGAGCGGCCGGTCCGGGCGTAGGCACTGCCCTGGGCATCGAAGATCCGGGCCCCGGGCGGGCAGGCCTCGAGCCGCAGATCGTCGAACCATATCGTCGTCAGGCCTCCGCCGGAAGAGACCTTGGCGACGATATGCATCACCGACATTCTGGTGAAATCGATGACCGACCCCCGGCCCTCGTCCTTGTAGTACCAGTACAGATCGCACCACTGACCCGCCGGAAGGGTGTAGGTCATGAAGCGTTTGCGGGCCCAGGTGTCCTCCATCTGGATTTCCAGCGTCATCGGCAGGGTCGTGCGGACCCGGAGGACCAGGGCGTCCCACGGCGAGACGTCGGCCGGCATGCGATCCCCGCCCCAGGCATGCCCCGCCTTGGTCACCTGCATGAGGTACCGGTTGGCCGACAGGTCCACCCCGCTCCAGCGCATCGACGCGTTGCCCTCGGCGAAGGTCGCGTCATCCAGGCTCAGCGTGCCGGCCTGCGAGGTCCAGCCGTACCAGTTGGCGTAGTCGAGCCGCGCGGTGTACAGCCCGTCGGTGATGTCGTCGGAGAAGCGGATGTCGTCGATGAAAACGACCGCCTCGGTGCCCGGTAAGAAGCCCCCGTTATCCGCGGCGGTGATGGCCAGCCGGGTGATGTTCGTGGCCGTCAGTCCGACGGTGCTGATCTTCCACTGAAACAGGGTCCAGCGGTTGGGTTCGAGGTACATGCTGTTGCTGGAGGTCGTGGCGCCGTTGCGGGTTACGCCGGCGGCGATCCGCAGCTTGCTGGTCGGGTAGACCCAGAAACTCAGGTGGGTCGCGGTCGGGAAGCTCACGGACGCGAAGGATTTCGAGACACCGAGCGTATCGGCGACGCCGTCGCCGTCGTCGTGCAGCGTGAGCTTCAACGACGCCGGGCCTTCCTTCCTGAGGTCCGGCTCGACCGCGACCTCCGTGTTGTCGTAGGGAACCCAGCCCTCGGCGGTATCCAGCGGGTCCAGCTGGGCCGAGCCCACGAAACCGGGCTGGTCGAAGCGGTCCACGACCCGGCTCGCGAACGGCAGGCCGGTCTCAATCACCTCGTCGGTGACCTGCATCTGTTGCAGGTAGTTCAGCCCGGCGGTATAGGTCACCCGGCTGCTGGTGCGCCGGAAACCGAACGTACTGGTGAACCGGACCCCGCCCCCGGTCTGGACCAGCGTGACCACGGCCTCGTCTCCATGGATCGCCACGCTGTGATCGGCGACCGGAAAGCTGCTGCGCAGGATCCAGGCCTCGTCGCCCATCTCGACCGGCAGGAACTCGCGCCCGAGCCACTGGCCGACATAGACGTCGCCGGCGTTCGTGAACACCGGCTGCCCCTGGGCATCGTTGAGGTCGCACAGACCCGTGGTCTTGCTGCAGACTGCCGAATAGAAGTCGGTCTGGACGACATAGGCGTCGGGGGTTTCCGAGACCCACTCGCCCCGCGTCTGCCAAGGCATCCACACACCGCTGAGCACGGCCAGCAGCGTCGCCGGAAGCCGCCGGCCCCGCGCCCCGCGGCGACTGGACCGTTTGTCGGGGTCACTCCGAAACATGCTCCACCGCTCGGTACCATCGTTTCGACGGGCGGGTCCCCGCTGCACGGCCCGCCGTCAGAGACAGCAAGACACGGACACCCCGGTTGCGATTCCTGACCCCCGCCCGCTTCAAGCGCAGAAAGGATAGCACACCGGGGTGAGAATGCCAAGCTCGAACTGAGAACAAAGCTTAATCAAGAACCAGTCCTGACGCAGCGCCGTGGCCGGCGTGAACCGGTCATGCCGGCCCCCCGGCGTCTGCGGCAGCGTGGACCGCGCGGATCCGAAGCGGTCGACATGCGGTCGTCGGTCACGCGTTGGCTGTTCCGGCGTCGTGGCGCCACATATCCCGGAGCGTTTCAGTCAGTGAACGCCGGGCGTTCCAGCGGGCGACCGCCCGGGTCCTGGCGGTCGAGCCGCGCACGCAGGGCACGTCCACGGATCGCATCCGGGCCGGATCCGGTTCGACGGGCGCCCGCACCGACCCCACGGCCATCAGCATGTCCAGCAGTTCTCCGATCGACGTGTCGACGCCGGATGCGATGTTGTAAATGCCCGCGGGCACCCCGCCGGCAAGCAGGGCATCGAAGGCCTCGACCACGTCGCGCACGTCCACGAAATCGCGGCGCGGTTCCAGGTTCCCCGTCCGGATCCGCTCGGCCCTGCCCGCGCGCACGGCCGTCAGCTGGGTCAGGAAGGCCGCCGGCACTAGGCTGTCGGGCTGACCGGGGCCCAGGATGTTGAAGATGCGGGCACAGATGACCGGCACGCCGGTGGAATGCGTCAGCGTCGCGGCGACGTGGTCCTGGGCGAGCTTGCTGATCCCGTAGGCCCCGATCGGCCGCGGGGTCTGCTCCTCGGTGATCGGCAGTTCGTCCGACCGAACCAGGCCGTAGGCGGCCGCCGAACCTGCCTGAAGGATGACCAGGTCCGGATCCCTGCCGGGTGCAGCCAGCGCGCGGTAGAGGTTCTCGGTTCCCAGAACGTTGACCGCCAGGTGGCGCTCCAGGGGAGCAGCCCCGGTCAGGCCGGCCAGGTGAATCACCTGCCGGGGCCGGCAGTCGGCCACGAAGGCATTCACCCCCGCGGCGTCGCCCAGGTCCAGCTGGCAGTAGTGGTGCGCGTCGTCCGGAGGTTCGGGGCGATCACTGGTGGCCCACAGTTCGACGTCGGGGTGGGACTTCCGCCAGTGGCGCAGGACCCATCGGCCGATGAACCCCGTCGCGCCGGTCACCAGCAGCCGCGGCCGGGTCATCGATCCGCCTCCGGCGCGGGAGGTTTGCGCCGCAGGAACCGGTCGCGGATCTGCTCGAACTCGCTGTTGGCCCGGTCGTAGTCGTCGGGGCGTCCGATGTCCAGCCAGAACCCGTTGAACGGGTAGGCCCGCACGTCCAGCCCGCCGGCAATCATGGCCAGCATGAGGTGATCGAATCCGAAGGCGGTGTCGTCGGGCACCAGGTCGAGGATCTTCCGGGAAAACGCATACGTCCCCATGCTCACGCTGAAGTGCTCGACGGGCTTTTCCACGAACCCGGTGACGCGGCGGCCGACCGGGTCGTACTTCAGCACCCCGAAGTCGATCCTGACGTCGCGCTCATACGTCGCCACCGTTCCCATCGCCCCGCTGGCCAGGTGTGTCCGATAGAGGTCGGCGAAGTTCAGGTCCGTCAAGACGTCGCCGTTCATGACCAGAAAATGCTCGGGCAGATCCCGGATGAGCTTCAGCGGCCCGATGGTGCTCAGCGGCTTGTGCTCGAAGGAGTAGTCGATCTTCAGACCCCACCGGCTGCCGTCGCCGAAGTAGGCCATGATCAGCTGGGCGAGGTGGCTGACCGCCACGGTGACGTGGGTGCAGCCGGCATCGACGAGCTGCTCGACGAGGATCTCCATGATGGCCCGGTCGCCCACGGGCACCAGCGGCTTGGGCATGGTCGTGGTGTACGGCCGCAGCCGTGTGCCCTTGCCGCCCGCCAGAATCACCGCTCGCATCGGCCCGACCTCCCCTGTGGCTCCGCGAGGCGCCGCGACCTGCGATCGCCGGCCTCAAGTCGACCCTACACCGTATACTCGCCTACCCGGTACAGGTCCAGGTGCTCCCTGACGAAGTCCACCGTCCGCCGCAGGCCCTCGTCGAGCGAAACCGTCGGCCGCCAGCCCATCAGCTTCTCGGCCCTGGCGTTGTCACAGATCAGTTTCATCACCTCGCTCCTGGGCGGCCGCACCCGCTCGGAAGCGCACGTGATCCTGGCCGCGGGGTTGATCATGGACACCAGCCGCTCGGCCAGCTCGCCCACGCTGATGGTCTTGCCGCTGCCGAGGTTCACGGTCTGGCCCACGGCCGCGTCGCACTCGGCTCCGGCGATGAAACCCCGGACGGTGTCCTCGACGAAGGTCAGGTCGCGCTGCGGGTCCAGCGACCCCAGCGAGACTTCCCGCCGGCCGGCCAGCAGCTGCGAGACGATCGTCGGGATGACCGCGCGGGCCGACTGCCGCGGCCCGTACGTGTTGAACGGTCGGATGGTCACCACCGGCAGGTCGAAGCTGCGGTAGTAGCTCTCGGCGATCTTGTCGGCGGCGATCTTGGACGCGCTGTAGGGCGACTGGCCCTGCAGCGGGTGGTTCTCGTCGATGGGCTCGTACAGCGCGGTGCCGTAGCACTCGCTGGTCGAAGTATGGACCATCCGCGGGATGCCCTGCCGGCGCACGGCCTCCAGCACGTTCAGCGTGCCGACGATGTTGGTGGCCACGTAGCTTCGCGGCGCGACGTAGCTGTAGGGAATGCCGATCAGGGCGGCCAGGTGGAAAACACAGGCCGTCCCCCGGGCCGCCTCGCCGACGCACTCGAGGTCCTCGACGTTTCCCAGCACCGTCTCGACCCGCTCCAGCTCATCCCGCGGGAGAAAGCGGAGGTTGCCGACGTCGCCGCGGCCGTTGTAGTGCAGGAACGCCCGCACCTTCGCTCCGCGCCGCACCAGTTCCGAAACGAGATGGCTGCCGATGAATCCACCGGCTCCGGTCACCAGAACCGTTCTGTCACTCCAAATCATCTGGACTCTCCTTGCGGACCGGGGACCGCCGGGGTCCGACGGCGCCGGTTGTCCGCTTTCACGCTCTCCTGCCGGCGGCATCGACCAGCCGCTCGTACAGTTCCTGTCGCTGGGCCGCCATCCGTTCGATCCGGAAAGCCTCCAGCACCCGTGCCCTGGCGGCCTCGCCCATCTCCGCCCGCCGCCGGGCGTCGCCCATCACCGCCGCCAGCGCCTCGGCCAGTCCGACCGGATCGCGAGGCGGCACCAGCAGACCGGTGCGGGGGACGTCGACCAGCTCCGGCGTGCCGCTGACCGTGGTCGCCACCACCGGCAGCCGCATGCACATGGCCTCGACCAGGAACAGCGGCAGGCCCTCCCTCAGCGAAGGCAGCACCGCCAGGTCACAGGCGCCGTACAGCCTCCTGACATCCTCCTGAAAGCCGGCGAAGACCACCACGTCCTGCAGGCCGCGATCGCGGGCCTGGCGATGCAGCCGGCCGTTCATCCCGTCGGAGCCGACGATGAGGAACCTAGCCGCCGGCACGGACCTGACCACTTCGGCCGCGGCCTCGATGAGGTACTGTACGCCCTTGTCGGGCTTCAGGCCGGCCACGGTGATCCCGACGACGGCATCCTCCCGCCAGCCCCACTCCCGCCGCACGGCCGCCCGCAGACGGGGGTCATCGACCGGCTCCCACAGGTCGGTCTCGATCCCGTCGTAGATCACCTCGATGCGATCGGCCGGATGCCGCTCGCGATCCACGAGGCTCTGCCTGCAGGCCCTGGCGTTCGCGACCCAGCCGGTGACGGCCCACCGTGTCAGGCGGTCGAGCATCACGTGGTGCCGGCGCCGCCAGTCGTCGGTGCTGATCACGCCGGTCAGAACCACCGGCACGCCCGCCAGCCGGGCGGCCAGACGCCCGATGATGTTGGCCCGCAGCCCGTAGATCTCCACCACGTCCGGCCGCTCCCGGCGCAGCAGACGGGCCAGCCCCGGAACACTGCTCAGAGGAAACCTCCCCGGCGTCGGCAGGCGGTAGCAGTGGATGCCCAGTCGATCCCACGTGTCGTAGACCGGCGAGTGCGTCGCCATGTTGACCACCCGCATGTCCACGCGCGTCCTGTCGGCGTGCGGGATCAGCGCCGCCAGCAGCCGGGTGATCCCTCCCCACGTGGGGTTGGCGATCACGTGGAACACCCGCAAGGGACGCCCGAGGGGCATGTCGCCCTGTTGCATGGTCTGCGCTGCGCCCCGCGTTGCGGCCCGGCCACGGCCAGGCAGGCGGCTCACGGCTCCGCGGATCCCGGAACGCCCGGCCGCCGATGCCCCGGGGGCGGATCACGCAAAACGGATGCCTGCCCGCCGGACGCGGGACCGTCCCGTTCTCAACCCCGGCGGCGAACCTGCTTTCGCAGCCATTCCTCGATATAGATCCTGCCCAGCAGCCAGGCGCTGTTGGGGGCGCTGAAATGCCGCTCGACGAGCTCCCTGGCTCTTTGCCCGAATCGCCGGCGGCGGTCCTGGTCGTCCAGAAGCTCGAGCGTGCGCCGCACCATCCCCTCGGTGTCGCGAATGGGCACCACGTGGCCGCTGACGCCCTCCTCGATCAGGAGCTCTGTGTCCGCGCAGTCGGTCATCACCACCGGCCGCCCGGCCCGCATGGCCTCGATCACGCAGTTGGGGCAGCCCTCCCAATCAGAGGTGCACACCGACACGGCCAGGTTCGGCAGGAAACCGGCCACGTCGTCCAGCCGGCCCAGGAAGCGGACCACGCCACCGAGGTTTTCCCGCTCCATCCGGGCACGCAGGTGCCGATCGTAATCCTGACAGACTTTGAGGCTCTGGGTTCCCCCGGCCACGCAGAAGCACACGTCGCTCCGTCTGGCGGCCACGCGGGCGGCCACGTCGAGCAGCATGTCGAAGTTCTTTTGCGGCGCAATTCTCCCCACGGCGCCGACGATCATCCGCCCGTTCACCCAGCGCTGTGTTTCGGGATCCAGCGGCCGGGGGGTGAAGTCCGCGACCGGGTCGAGATCCAGGGCGTTTGGCAGCACGTAAGTCCTCAGGCCCCGCATCCACCACAGTTCCCCCAGCCCCTCGGCGTTGGTTCTGGCGTTGATCACCCAGGCCGAGGTCGCCAGGTTCAGCAGGGAGAACGGGATCCTGTGTCTGTACTTCGGCCACATCGGCCGAGTGCGCCAGCCCCCGAGGATCACCGGCACGCCGGCCAGCCAGGCCATCCCCCGCCCGTAGAAGTTGGCCGACTCGGAGAAGGCGTGCACGATGTCGTACCCGCCACGGCGCATCAGGACCAAGCCGGCCTTCCAGAACCGATACTGCCCCATCGCGGCCCGTTCCAGGAAATGGGAGGTGACGCCCTTGCGATCCAGGCGCGGCCGCAGATGGTGGGGCTCGGCATAGTAGAAGTGCTCGGTGTGCAGGCCCAGATCGTTCAGGTGCGGCATCAGGCGGACGATCTGGTGCTCGGCGCCGCCGGTGCCCAGCGTGTTGCTGACGATCAGGACGCGCAGCGGCTCGCGGCGTCCGGCCTTTTCCAGGGTCTGGCCAATCCAGGATCGGCGGGCCGCAAGGAGGTCCGCGCCGCCCTGCCCGCCATCGGCCAGCGGATCATCCAGGACCGTGATCGGGGGCAGTCTCATGCCGGATTCTCCGCGGCATCCGCGAGGGCTGCCGGCGGGCCCTGTTTCCGCAGCGTCAGGCAGAAATGGCTCAGCATGAAGAAGGCCGCCAGGCGGTTGGCCAGCAGCAGGCGCCCCGCGGCCCCGAAATGGCTGACCGCCTTCCAGCGGATGCCCGCGGGCGCCCAGCCGGCTTCGCCGGCCAGTCGGCGCCAGAGCCCCGGGGGCTGGTGCTTGTGCCACTCGATCGCCGGCACCAGCGGGTTCCTCAGGCCCAGCGAGCCGAAGAAATTGTGGCGGGAGCAGTCCGCCAGAATCAGCGTCGCTCCCGGACGCGCCATGCCGTGCATCCGCCGGAAGAAGCCGCGGTAGGTCTCCCGCGCGGCCTCGCTGCGGTGCAGGTCGATGCACGCCGGCTCGTCCAGGTGGTTGATCGAGTTGCGCAGCAGAATGACGTCGAAGCGGTCGTCGCCCGGGTCGTATTCCTGGAACGTCGCCGGCAGAAGCCGCACGCCGGACAGCCCCAGGTCGCCGAGGATCTCCTCGAACTGCCGGCGGACCCCGGCGGTCGAGCCCGCCGCCTCGGGCTCCAGGCACACCACTGCCTCGGCCCCGGCACAGGCCGCGTAGACGCTGAACAGGCCGTTGCCGCCGCCGATCTCGAGCATCCGGCGGCCGGCGAACTCCATGCTCCCGAAGAGGTAGGCCACGTTGGCCGCGAAGTGCTCCGGCCGCGTCCACAGGCGGCGCCGGCCGATGACCTCGTACAGCCGCGGTCGCAGGTCGTCGCCGGTCATCTAGCTGTTCCCCTTTCTCGCCGGCGCCGGGCCGCTCCACCGGGCCGGCGCGGCCGTAAGCGGCGAGATCGTCGCAGCGCATG
>CAZSYS010000002.1:0-14724 GCA_964611365.1 uncultured Planctomycetales bacterium | reverse complement strand
CGGACCATGCCGGCCGGACCGCCGCCGGGAGCACCGCCGCCGGCCGCCAGTTCAACGCCGCCCGGCGCTGCACCATGCGGCGGTGGCTGTAGGCCGCGGTGTATTTCTCGATCACCGCGGCCCCGTACACGCAGGCCAGGAACATATAGGCGCGGTTGGAAAGCAGCTGCGCCGCCAGGCACATTCCGAAGAGGCACAGCATGTTCATCCGGACGTCAAAGGGGTAGTCCCTGGCCAGCAGCATCCGGCCCAGGCGCAGGCCGAGGATCCCCAGCCACAGCGCGTACGGGATCGCCGCGATGCCGCCGTAGCACATGTGCGTGAAGATGTAGGAGTTGTGGGCCTGCACGCCGGCGCTGCTGACCTCCGCGCTTGTGCCGTGGCCGAAGAACAGGGTCTCCTCCAGGTCCCGCAGGGTTTCCATGCTGTAGACCCTGATCCGCGACTGCGTCGAGACGTCGTGGATGCTCGTCGCCCGGGTCATGATCATGGACAGCGGTTCCAGGAACACATAGCCGGCGAAGATGAACGCCAGGGACGCCACGCCGATCAGCGCCGCCCCGGCCAGCCGGGTGCCGCGCCCCGCCATGATCGTGCTGATCAGCACCGCCAGCCCGCAGGCGTAGCTCAGGGCGCTGCCGCGCGTCGCCGTCCGCAGCATGATGACGCACAGCAGCCCGGCCAGCAGCCAGAGCACCGGCCGCAGGCTCCTGCGGCCCCGCAGCGACCAGAACAGCAGCGTCGCCGAGAGAATGCCGGCATTGTGTCCCAGGTCGTCGGGGTTCGAGAAGGTCCCGGCGACCTCCAGCTTCATCCGCGTCACCTTCCGGCCGGAGACCTCGCCGGAGGCGAATGCGGCCATGGCGATGATCAGCACCGCCAGGAAGAACACGATCCGCCGCTGCGTGGCCTCGTTGCGCACGAGGTAGCACATCATCATCAGGTTGCACGTCCAGTGCACCAGGTTCTGGAGCCCCTCGCCGATGAAGGGCCAGACGTGCAGCCCCAGGCACAGTGAGACGTTGGCCCCGAGGTTCACCAGCAGCGACATCCATACGCTGATCGGAATGGGCTCCCGCTCCAGGAGCACCATCAGGGCCGCGACCAGCCCGGCCAGCAGGATGAACCCCCCGGTGACGAAGCGGACCTCGTTGATCCCGGTAAAGCTCTGCATGGTCGCGTTGAGCACCGAGCCGTAGAACAGCAGCTCCACCAGCTTGCGGCCGAGGGTCGGCGGAAGCTCGGCGTGCAGCCGCCGGAGGGCCTCCTCGTGCTCGTGCCCCCGGCCCGACCAGCCGGTCGGAACCGGCGCCGCCTGGAGCGGCACTGCCGGAAAGAAGCTTTGCACCGGACCCGGCATGCGATCCTCGATTCCGTCGATCCCGGCCGACCCGGCCGGCGTCCCGCCCTCACGCCAGAGCGAGGTATTCCCGGCTGATCCGCTCCCAGGCGTAGAAGGCGGAGCGGGCCCGGGCGGCGCCCGCCAGTCGCGAACGCAGGGAAGCGTCGGTGATCACGCGGAGCAGCCCGGCGGCCATCGCCTCCGGATCCCCCGGCGGCACGATCAGCCCGTTTTCGCCGTCCCGCACGGCATCCTGGTTCCCGCTGACGTCGGTGACCACCGGCGGGAGGCCCGCGGCCATGGCCTCGGCCACCACCAGCGGAAAGAGCTCCTGCACGGAGGGCGAGAAGAAGACGTCCGCCTGCTGATACGCGGCCACGATCTGATCCTCGGGAAGGTACCCGGACCGGATGATCGCCCGTCGGGCCAGGCCGAGCTGCGCCGCCAGCGGGCCCCAGCGATCCGTGCCGCGTCCGATGATCAGATAGTACGCCGACCGGTTCGAGGCGGCAACCCGGGCAAAGGCGGCCAGTCCGTCGGCGTAGCCCTTGGCGGGGTGCTCCCGCCCGACGCTCAGCACGATGAGGCTGTCGGCCGGCAGACCCAGCGAGCCGCGCAGGTCGAAGCCAGACCGTCGCTCGAAGCGCGAGACATCCACGCCGTTGGGGAGGTCGGCGATCCGCCCGCCGGGCACGCCCAGGTTCTCCAGCAGCATCCGGGCGTGGCTGCTGACGGCGATCACGCGATCCATGCGATTCAGGGCATCCAGCAGCAATCCGTCGATCCGGAACCGCCGGCGATAGCCCCATTCCGACAGGGTGATGTCCCCGCCCTGGGCAGTGGCCACGCAGGGAACCGATCGCCGGATGCCCGCCAACCAGACGGCGGTGGGATAGATCATCTGGGCGGAGATGAAATCCGGCCGGAACTCGCTCAACAGGGCCCGCAACCGGCTGACCGAGTACCCCTTGAACGGGAACCGGTGATACCCGAACCGGGTGGCGCCGCGCAGGAGGCCCAGGCGCCGCACCGAATACGGGCAGTCCGGGGACGGAGGCGCGTCGGCCGCGCAGTTGAACACCGCGACCTCGTGCCCCTGCCGCGACCACTCCACGGCCAGGTGGTGGGCGACAAACTCCACGCCCCCCACCTGCGGCAGAAAGGTCGGGGTCACCAGGGCGATCCTCACCCTGCCTGCCCCCCGTCTGCCCGGCCGGCCATCCACTCCTCCGCGAACGCGGTGAGCGTCGCGCCGCGGGCGCCGGCGGAAACGGCGTGGGCGAAGACCGTTTCCAGCGCCCGGTAGAGCCGCTCGACGGACGCGGCGTCGGGAAACAGCGGGGAGCCGCCGGGCATCAGCTCCGAGGAGTGAAACATCATCTCCACGCAGGGCAGCCCGAGCCGCGCCGCGGCCGAGTAGACCGCGATCAGATCCCGGCCGTCCGAGGAGGGCCAGGGCCGCATCCAGCGGGGGCCGAAGCCCAGCCGGTTCAGCCCGCGCCGGATGAGGCTGCGCGGGCGCTGCACCCACCACCGCTGCAGCCGCCGGCTGCGCAGGAAAGGGCGTCGCGGAAACAGGATCGTGACCGGAACCTCCAGCAGGCCGCCCGGGGCGGCGTCGGTCCCGCCGGCCGTCCGGATCATCCAGGGGGCCGGTCCTGCGTCGCGGAAATCGGGTCCGCCCGCGCCGTCGGGCAGCCCGCGCATGTGGGCGTAGCTCATGTACGGCGCCACCGAGCAGTCCACCCGGTAGCCCAGCCCCGACAGGATCCCGGCATGCCGCGGGGCGAACCCGAAGCGCCCGGCGCGGTAGCTTCGCGGCGTGCGGCCGAAGCCTCCGGCGACGGTCTCCGTCAGGCAGGCCAGCTTCCGGCCGAACAGGTCGTCCGACAGCTCGTGCGGGAACGCCTGGTGCCGCCCGGGAGGTCCCTCCTGGTCGCCGTAGGGCGGCGTCGTCCAGGGGTGCAGATGGGCCCCGATCTCGGCCCGGCCCGACTCCTGCAACGGTCCGAGCACCTCCCGGCAGGCCGGATCGGCCGCCACCTCGTGGGTGCAGAGGTACGTGGGCCTGAGCCCGTACCGGTCGCACAGCGACTGAAACCGCGGGATATGCCGGATGTTGCCGGTCGTGACCTTCTCCGGCCGGGCCCACTGGTTGTCCGCCTCCGTGTCGATGGTGATGAGGAAGTCCAAGGGGGCTATCCAAGCCGCCGGCCCAGTCTTTTCCACCAGCGCACCCACCAGCGGCCCAGAGCCGGGCTCCGCAGGGCGGTCGCCAGCACGCGCGGATGGGCCACCAGGTCCGAATGCTCGGCCTGCAGCCTCCGCAGCGACTCCTTGTCCGCCTGCTGGATGCCGTGGGTGAACACCCAGCGGGCCAGCAGCTCGGCCACCGGCCGGAACCGCGACTCCGCGGCCGGCCCCAGCTTTCGCGAGAGCTCCCGGTGGCGCGAGAGGACGGCCAGGAGCAGTGCGGGGGTGTTGCCGAAGGAGTGCGTGAGCGAGTCGGCTCTGCTGCCGTTGTAAACCGTCGTCGCCGGCCAGCAGAAGCCGAACCGGGGGTACCGGTAGGCGATCTTGAACCACAGGTCCAGGTCCTCGGCGACGGGCAGGCCGGTGTCGAACAGGCCCTGCTCGATCAGGACGTCGCGCCGAACCACCATGCCCAGCGTGTTCAGCGGGGCCAGGCAGGCCAGGGGCTGGAATGCGTCCTCGTAGACCTGGCCGCCTCGAAGCAGCTGCAGCCACCTGCCGCGCCCGAAACCTTCATCTCCGGCCCCCGGGCTTCCGTCCTCGAACTCGTACCCCCCGCAGGCCCAGACCAGGCCTTCCTTTTCCAGCACGGCGCAGACGCGTTCCAGGTGGTCGGCCCGCCAGCAGTCGTCGGCGTCCAGAAACGCGATCCACTCGCAGCGGGCGGCCATCACCCCCCGGTTCCGGGCCGCCGCAGCCCCCTGGTTGGCCTGGTGCACATACCGCACCTGGGGGTAACTGCGGGCGATCCCGGCGGTGCCGTCGGTCGAGCCGTCGTCGACGACAATGATCTCGCTGACGGGTCGTTTCTGGGCCAGCACGCTGTCGATGGCCCGGCGCAGATACCGCTCCACGTTGTAGGCCGGAATGACCGCGGAAACCTCGAACCCGGCCGTCATCCGCGGGCTCCGTCGGCGGGAACCGTCTGCCCGCCCCCCGTGCGCTCGACGATCTGGCGAACGAGCGCCGCCGCCGAGCGGGCCCGGCTCTTCATGACCGGTATCTGCTCGGCGAGCCGGGCCCGGATCGCGTCGCCGGCGGCGAGCATCCTCCGGACGGTCTCCGACAGCCGATCCGGCTCCAGCTCGGCCACCGGAATGAGCCAGTCCAGGCATCCGAAGAGGTCGCGGTTGATCCCCCGGGCCTTCATGCTGTAGCCGACCGACAGCGTCGGCACGCCGGTCGAGAAGCCCGCGATCGTCGCGTGGGTGCGGGCGGCCACCAGCCCGCCCAGCCGGGAGATGATCCACTTGAGCTCGGCGGCGCCGTACCGTCGATCGACGACCAGGATCCGGTCGGCGTGCCGCGTGCACCGCGACCGCACCTCGGCCAGAAAGGCCGCATCGTCGTTGATACCCTGCCCCATGACGTGCGGGATGAGCACGACAGGCAGGTCGACGGCCGCCAGGATCGCTCCGACGCACGCCGCCGCCCGCCCTGTCCAGTCGCCGCCCTTCGCGTAGGCTCCCGCCAGGGGAGAGAGGTTGACTCCCAGACAGGGTTTCGACAGCCGGTCGCAGAGCACCGGGTCGTCTTCCACCGGGCGGGGCTCCAGAACAAACGCCGGATCCGCGACGAGCCGCACGTTCTCGCGAACCCCGATGCTCGAGAGGTACGAGACCGTCTCGGTCTCGCGGGCACAGATCAGCGTGACGCGCCGCAGGGCCTCGGCGGCCTGCCGCTCGAATGCCGGATTCGCCGAGAAGGGCCCGATCGACGCCCCCCAGAGGATCAGCGGTTTGCCGCGCCGCAGCGTCGCCTCGTTGGCCTCGAAAAAACCGGTCGGCACCCCGTAGTCCAGCGTGTAGTTGTCGCCGCCGACGGCCAGCACCGCCGCCGCCTCCGGAAGGTATCTCTCGAACGCGAAGGTCTTGCGGCCCAGCAGCCGCCAGCGTGCCTGAAACGCCAGCCAGGCGGGGGTCCATCGCCGGAGAACCAGCGGCGGGACGCTGGTGACGTCGGGACCGACGTCGTCCGGCGACGTGGGATCCTCGCGGCCTCTCGGCGCGTTCACGATGCGGCACGCGCCGAACTCCTCCCTCAGCAGCGCCACCGTCGACCGGAAGATCGCCTCGCAGCCCCGGTTGCGGAACAGGTCGTTGCCCTCGAGGATGAACAGGGGCGGAGCCGCCCGGTCGAGCTGTGGCCCGGTCATGCGGAAAACCCCTCATCGCCCTCCGACGGCCGCATCCGGCGGGTGGCCGCCCCGAGAGTTCGCTGCCACAGCGAGACCAGGCTCAGACGATCCTGGGCGTTGAATCCCACGAACCAGCACAGGACGGCCCAGATCAGGCCGACGCCGCAGGACGCTGCGGCAAGGGCGGGCAGCGAGTCCAGGGCGAACGCGAGCCGCATCGCCCCGGCCGCCGCCGTAAGAATCAGCAGGACAATCAGCGGCCGGGCATACGAAGCCCGCAGGTACTCCAGCGGCGGCACGCCCACCACCGTCGCGGTGTAGACCGCCAGAACCGGCCGCCGGAGGGCTCCGATGACCAGCGTCGGCAGGGCCACGCCGACCACGCCCAGTGCCGTGTACTTCACCAGCAGGACCGACGCGACCACATTGAGAATCCCAGAAGGGAGCTGGGTCCAGATGACGAAGCCCAGCCGGTTCATTCCCAGCAGCACCGGCCACTGCGAGCCGGCGGCATAGTTGAACAGGTCGATCAGCGCCCAGCACAGCAGCACCGTCCCGGTCACCGCGCAGTCCCGGCCGAGCGTGTCGGCCAGCCACACGGTCGTGATCGGATGGGCGAACACGCCCAGGATCACGCACACCGGAACCGCCATCAGCATGGTGTAGCGCGTGCCCCTCAGCAGCACCGCCTGCAGGTCCGCGACGCGGTCGGCGGTGTGCAGCGAGGTGGCCAGCGGGTGCAGCTGGTCGGCCAGCGATTCCACCAGCGGATGGAACATCGTGGACAGGGCCGTCGCCGGCCGGTACAGCGCCACCGCCGCCGGGCCGAGGATCGTGGTCAGCACCAGCGGGTCGGCGTGGACCGACAGCAGGCCGGTCAGCCTAAGCAGCAGCAGCCGCCCCCCGAGCGAGAAAAGCGAGCCGAAGGCCTCCCGCCGCACGCATTCGTACCGGATGCGCAGGTCGGGCCACACTCGGCGGGCGTAGTGCCGGGAAACCAGCGGGTGCAGGACGGTCGGGATCATCATCGCCGCGACCCAGCCGTACAGCCCGCTGTTCGTGAGATACAGCACGACGAAGACACACCCGGCGCGCACCAGGCCCATCACCGTCGCGATGTTGTTGGACAGGTCGAACCGCTGGTTGCTGGTCAGGACGGCCTCGTAGATCGGAAGAACGAACGACAGGAGAATGGCGGCCGCGCCGTACCAGCGAATCAGAAACAGCCCCTCGGCCCGCAGGCCCTCGGGCACCCGGAACACATCGTTGAGCATGGGGGCGAGGATCGCGCAGGCCGCCGCGCACGCCAGGCCCACGCCCACATAAAAGAAGGCGCCGCTGCTGATGAGCTCATTGAACCGCTGCCTGTCCCCGCGGGCCACCTGCTCGGCCAGCTGGCGGCTCATCGCCGCCCGGACCCCCAGGTCGGCGACGCCGGCCACGCTGACGATCACGCCGATGAGGGCGATCAGCCCGTACCCCTCGCGCCCGAGCATGGTCAGCAGGAACGGCACCAGCAGCACGCTGACCGCGCCGGTGACCACCCGCGCGGCCCAGCTGGTCGCGGTGTTCAGCAGTACGCGGGAGGAGGTTCTCATGCGGCCGGCCGGCCTCGTCGGGGAATCATCCGCCCGGGCATCCAACGTGGTTTCGCCGCCGGCACGGGAGCTCGGGGGATCCAGGTGTTCCGCATCAGTTCGCCTGCGGGTCGGGCTCCTGACCGCACAGCAGGAGCGTTGCCCCCTGCGCCCAGGCGGCCGGCCCGAAATGAATCGGATAGAGGCCGACGCCGTACGCATCCGCCAGCGCCTGGCCGACTCGACCACCGGAGTCCGTGAGCGATTTGATCCCGGTCACGGCGCCTTCCACCATCCGGCCGGCAAGCTCCGTGTCCAGGCAGCCCAGGCCGGCGCCCCGGTGGACAGCCCAGGCGATCATGGCGGTCCCGGAGGTGTCCAGCGGAGCGTGCGGAAGAAGCACGGCCCACCGCCAGCAACCGTTGGGGGTCTGGCAGCCGGCCAGCGTTGCAACACAGCGACGCAAAGCCTCCGTCAGCAGTCCGCGTTCGGGGTGGTCCTCCGGCAGCCAAGCCAGCAGTTCGACCAGGCCGAGCAGGTACCACCCCGTGCCCCGCGCCCATCCCAGCATGCCCAGCCCGATGTTAACGCCGGGCTGGTAGGCATGATAAGGCAGCCCAGTCGCGCGATCGCAGCCATGCTCAATGAACGGCTTCATCTGCTCGATCGCGAGCATGCCGGCCTGCGGCACGCCGTGGACCTGGCCGTACCGGGCCATAAAGGGACAAACCATGCCCAGAGAGTCCACCAGCGCCAGTTCCGGCTGACTTTGAAGATACGGCAGCGTGCCGTGAGCCGTTCGGGCGCACCTTTCGACCAGGAACTCCGCCAACCGGTCGGCCGCGAGGCGGTACCGCTCGGCCGGCTCCAGGGCATTCAGCTCCAGCAGCACCATGCCGATCATGCACTGATCGGGCCGCTCGACGGGCTCGGTGATTCGGCCTTCCCCGTCGATGAACCGATCGACATGTCGTTGCACCGCCTCCAGGTCGATCCGGCTGCCCGATTGCCGGTGATACGCCAGCAGGCTCCAGCTCAGCAGAGCGCTGGGCCAGTTGTTTACCCCCCCCCCGCCGTCTTCCAACTCCGCAAGGCCGTCTCGACCCGACTCATCGAGCGCGGGTACCAGGGATCGACGCCTTCCTGCCGCGAAAGCGATTCTCTCGCACACCGGGCCACACAGGCGAAGTAGGGACCGTCTGAAGGAGACCACGCTCTCGGATGACCTCCGATCCGACGTTCGACAGACGGATACTTTTCGTAGGCCACGCTGCATACCACCAGCAGGAGCAGCAGACAGAACGCGGATCTGTACGTCAGCCATCGGCATCGGCGCGGCAGCTCCGGGCCACGGCAGACTCCCTCGATCGTGTCCTGGCCCGAACTCATTCTCGCCTGCAACGGCAGATCCTGCTTCGCTTCACGCGCTACGTTCGCCCGATATTCGACACGGCCGTCAGCGATGAGGCGTTAACGCGGCTTCGCCGGCGTTCCACCATCCGGAGAACAGCGCCATCCGCCCGTACTTCCACGACCACGTGGTGTACATGGCTCCCTGCACCCCGTCCACCGCGGCCAGGCTCGTTCGCCAGCCCTGAACGAACTCGGCCGGGCTCAGCCGCGTGTCGAAATCCATGCTGGCCAGGAGACGATGGCCCTGCTTGGCGAAAAAGGCCAGCGATGCGTCTCGCTTCGCGTAGTCCCAGACGCAGACCACGACGTCCCGGTCCAGACCCTCCCAGCTGCCGGCCAGCGAGCCCTCGAAGAGGTAGTAGTTCTCGACCGCGTTGGAGGCCGGATCGAACATGTCATGCCAGACGATCACCTCGGCCCCGGGGCGCACCTTGCGGATGATGGAGACGCAGCGCCGGACGCTGTCGGCCATCAGCTGCCCGGGCGTCTTGCCCGAGGCCCTGCACATCGCGCATCCGCCACCGGTGCGGTGCTCGGAGTACGACAGGAAATACCGCCGGGGCGAGCCGACCAGCCGGTCGAACCGGACGAGATTGCTCTCGAACAGCTCGTAGACCTTCTCCTCCGACATGCAGCAGTCGACCTGCCAGCCCCAGGGAATCAGCGGGTGGTAATAGCTCAACAGGAGCCTGGTTCCGTCGGGCACCGGCAGCCGCATCCGCAGCTGCGCCGGCTCGTGGTCCCAGCCGTAAACGCCCGGGCCTCCGGCACGCCCGAGCTGCGGATCCTCCAGCCGCTGGTAGTCGATGCCCTCGGCGTAGACGGTTTGGCCGTCCTGCGAGGTCAGCCGCACCGGGCAGCCGGGGCGTCGAAGCACGTTGACCGGAGGCATCGCGGCCAGCTCGACGTCGTCCACCCATGCCGTGCCGGCCTTGCCGCCCCACAGCCCCACGTGGATGCGCACCTTGTCGCAGTTCAGCGTGTTGAAGACCGTCTCGATCCGCTTCCAGGTCTGCGTCGCGGCGGTGTCGAGGTCGGCGTACGCAAGGTCCCCGGACTGCGCGGGGGATTCCCGCCGGACGTAAAGCCGAAAGCTCGAGGCCGGCTCCAGCCCGGCCGTGCGCACCCAGGCGCTCAGCCGGTAGCAGCGCCGCGGCCGGACCTCGAGGAACTGGCTGGCCCGGCAGTGGCCGTGCTGCCCCCCCTCGGCGGCCTCCAGCCGCAGCGAGCATCGGCCCGTCCGGGCGGTCTGGTCGTCGATCCGGACGGCCCTGCCCGGCGCGTCCATCACCGGCCAGCCCGGCACGCCACGCTCCCCGGCCTCCTCGAAGCCGCCGTTGACCACGACCGTCTGCGGATCCGGAACCGGCCGGCCCAGCCCCCCCTGGATCTCGAACACGGCGTCCCGGACCTCGTAGCCGCTGGCCAGATGGGGGTCGTACATGTGCAGCAGACTGCCCCCCCCTCCGGACAGCGCGGGAATCCGCGGCACGACCTCCAGTCCGCGGCGCCGGCAGACCGCCAGCAAATGCTCGAGGTTCTGCCGATACTTCGAGGCCGGGGCGTCCAGGTCCATCAGCTCAACGGCCCCGAACTTCGCGTCGGCCACCACCACGCCGTTGAGCCCCAGGCCGGCAGCCTGCTCGATGATCCGACAGGCGTCCCGAACCTGTTCAGGAAGCAGGCAGTTCAGCCGGATGTGCACCCAGCGGGCCGCGTACGGCTCCGCCCCCGGCGCCGGGACCGGTGACCACACGACAGCCGACGCCAGCACGGCCGCCAGAAGCACCGGCAACATGCGGGCCGCCGGTGCAGCGGCCCGCCTCAGCGTCGACGCCCTGCGCCCCCGGCCGGTGAACACGCGCCGCCCGAGCGCGCACCGTGGCGACACGCCCCGGCTCGGATCGCCGCCTGCCTGCCGGTGCCAGGCCCGCAGAGCGGCGATCGACGCTCGCAGCCGGCCGGCCGCGAACCGGGCGTCGAAAGGCTCAGCCCGCAGCCTCCGGTCTCCCGACACAGTGGTATTCGAAACCCAGGCTCCGGACGTACCTGGGATCGTAGAGGTTCCGCCCGTCGAAAATCACCTTGTGCTTCAGACGCTTTCCTGCAAGGTCCAGATCCGGCGAGCGGAACTCCTGCCAGTCGGTGAAGATCACCAGCGCGACGGCGCCGTCCAGGACCTCGTAGCTGTCCTCGTGGTACGAGATGCCGTCGGTCCCGAGTTCGCGGCGGGCGTTGGGCATCGCCTCGGGGTCGTGGGCCCGGACTTCGATTCCGCGGCTGCGGAACAACCGGATGGCGTCCACGGCCGGGGCCTCGCGGATGTCGTCGGTGCGGTTCTTGAAGGCCAGCCCCCACACGCCCAGTCGCACCGGCGGTTCGCAACCCGCGCAGTACTCCAGCACCCGTTCGGCAAACCACGCCCGCTGCCGCTGATTGGCGGCCTGCACTGCTTCCACGATGGTCATCGGGCTGCCGCAGGCCCGCCCCATGAAAGCCAGGGCGCCGACGTCCTTGGGGAAGCAAGAGCCGCCGTAACCCACGCCCGGAAACAAAAAGGCGCTGCCGATCCGCGAGTCGGAGCCCACCCCCGCCCTCACCTGCTCCACGTCGGCCCCGCAGGCCTCGCACAGCCTGGCGACCTCGTTCATGAACGTCACCTTGGTGGCCAGCAGGGCGTTCGACGCGTATTTGGTCATCTCGGCGCTGGCCGGATCCATGACCAGGAGGCGCTCCCGCTTGCGCATGAAGGCGGCGTACACCTGCTTCATGATCTCCACGACGGCCGGGTTGGTCGTGCCGATCACCACCCGGTCCGGCCTGGTAAAGTCCTCGATCGCCGCCCCTTCCTTCATGAATTCGGGATTGCTCACGTAGTCGAAAGGCTGCGAGGTCACTTCCCGCAGGGCCGCGGACACGACCCGGTGGGTGCCGACCGGAACGGTGCTCTTGGTGACGATGATCCGGTAGCCATCCATGAGCCGCCCGACCTCCGCGGCCACCGCCAGCAGCGCCGACAGGTCGGCCGAGCCGTCGGGGGCCGAAGGGGTGCCGACCGCCAGGAAGATGATCAGCGAGTCGGCCACACCCTCGGCGAGGCTGGTGGTGAACCGAAGCCGGCCCGCCTTGGAGTTCCGTTCCACGATCTCGCCCAGACCGGGCTCGTAGATCGGCACCACGCCCCGCCGGAGACCCTCGATCTTGCCGCGGTCACTGTCCACGCAGATCACGTGGTTGCCGCCGTCCGCAAAGCACGCGCCGGCCACCAGCCCGACGTAACCCGTTCCCACGACGCAGATCCGCATGGTTCACTGCCCCGCCGGGACGCCTCGCAGAGGATCCGTCAGCGCCGCCGGCACGACGCTCGACCACGCAGTGCCCCTCGCCCGCCGTGTCCGCCCGCCGGTCGGGCGCACGGAAACCGCTGACTCAACGCCCCACGGCCCCGGCCGACCGCAACCAGGCGACGAAGGCGGGCAGGCCTTCGGCCAGCGACGTTCTGGGCGCATACCCCAGCTCGGCCGCGGCCAGCGACACGTCCGCGTACGTCCGCTCCACGTCCCCCGGCTGCGGCGGCAGACGCTCGATCACCGCCCTGCGGCCCAGGGCCTTCTCGATGGCCGCCACCAGCTCGCTCAGCGACACCGGGCTGGAGTTGCCCAGGTTGTAGATGTGGAAGCCTTCGCAACGCTCCACCGCCGCCAGCACGCCGGCCACGATGTCGTCGATATAGGTGTGATCGCGCCGCATGCTGCCGTCGCCGAAAAAGGGGATCGGCCGCCCGGCCTCGATCAGCCGCGCAAACTTGTGGATCGCCAGGTCCGGACGCTGCCGGGGACCGTACACCGTGAAAAACCGCAGACAGGTCACCGCCATGCCGTACAGGTGGTGATACGTGTACGCCTGAAGCTCCCCGGCCTTCTTCGTGGCCGCGTACGGGGAGATCGGGTGATCGACGCTGTCGGCCTCCGAGAACGGCACCTTGCGGTTGTTGCCGTAGACGCTCGAGCTGCTGGCGAACACGAAACGCCGGATGCCCGCCCGCCGCGCCGCCTCCAGCATCACCGCCGTGCCGGTGACGTTCACGTCGGCATACAGCACCGGCTGCTCGATCGAGGGCCGCACCCCCGCCCGGGCCGCCAGGTGAATGACCACCTCCGCCCCGCCGGCCGTCGCCTGCTCCATGGCCTCGGCGTCGCGGATGTCGGCCTCGATGAGGCGAAACCGCGCGTCGGCCAGACATACCTCGAGGTTGCGACGCTTGACGGCCGGGTCGTAAAAGCCGTCGAAGCTGTCAACGCCGGTCACCGACCAGCCGCCCTTCAGCAGGGCTTCGCAGACGTGCGACCCGATGAACCCCGCCGCCCCGGTGACCACCGCCTTCAGCATGCTCTGCCGGCCTTGATGAAAGAGTCTGCAACCGCCAATGCCCAGGCTCGCGGCCGCGACCGCCCCGGGCCTGCAGCCTGGCCAGGCCTGACCGGACCTTGCCGCTTGCCCGGGCTCGACCGGTCGAGGTCGGGCTAGACTCCGTCCCCGTCAGCCGCATACAGTGCGGCTGCAATTCTGCCAGTTTGGGCACGTTCGAACCGGTCGAGCCGGCACAGACCCCCATCATATCGGCATTCCGAAGCCGTCACAATCAGACTGGACTTCCGCTAATTCTCGTTGCGGGAAACAGTTACGGGGCCCGGCGGACCGAATCTCCTGCCCTCCTGCTCCCATTACGGCCCGCGGACCGGGCAGGTTCGCCCGCCGGGACCCCCTCGGTCGCCGTACGGGCCTGCGATCGCTCCCGTAGCCCCGAAGCCCGTAACCCCGAAGATGGCGGCCGACACGATGCCCGCCGGTTCTAGGGGGTGGGCGTCGACGTTCACGACCCGGGCCGGCCGGTCCACGTTCAGGACCGCGTCGGAACCGGCCTGACATGCTGCCCACCGGCGGGCGGACTGGCCGGCAGCAGGTCATGGCCGGCAGCAGGTCATGGCCGGCAGCAGGTCATGGACGCCCGAGGGCCCCGCCGCCTCGGGTCAGAACGTTGTGCAGTTCCTTGAACCGCCAGTTCACCGCGTGCAGCAGGACGCCCAGAAACACGAAACCCGTGCCCAGCAGGACCAGCCCGACGGCCAGCACGGCCAGCGGGACGTGATGCACGTAGTGGTCCGGCTCGGTGAGATAATCGTGAATCGGCGGAATCCCGGCCAGCAGTCCCGCCAGCAGCAGCAGCAGACCGACGGCCCCGAAGAACGTCAGCGGCTTGAACGCCCGGAAAAGGCTGAACAGCTTCCACAGCACCCGGGCACCGTCGTGGAAGGTCCGCAGCTTGCTGACGCTGTCGGCCGGCCGGGGGCGATAGGGAACGCTGACCTCCAGGATCTTCAGGTGGTAGTACATCGCCTGGAGGGTCATCTCGGTCTCGATCTCGAAGCCGGCCGAGACCACCGGAATGCACCGCACCAAGTGACGGTTGAAGGCCCGATAACCGCTCATGATGTCCGTCAGGCTGCCGCGGCCCACCCAGTTGGCCAGGCTGCAGACCAGCCGGTTACCCAAGACGTGCAGGGGCCGGAACGAGCCGGCCGCGTGGTCGGCCAGCCTGGCACCCACGACCATGTCCGCCTCGCCGTCCATCACCGGCTGCAGGAGGCGCCCGGCGTACTCGGCCGGGTAGGTGTCGTCGCCGTCGACCATGAGGTAGAAGTCGGCGTCGATGCGGTCGAACATCGACTCCACGACGTATCCCTTCCCCTGGCGCGGCTCGCGGAAGACCGTGGCCCCGTGCTCGCGGGCGATCCGGGCGGTTGCGTCCGTGGAGCGGTTGTCGAAGACGATGATTTCCGCCTCCGGCAGGGCGGCGCGGAAGTCGTCGACCACCTTGCCGATGGTGGCGGCCTCGTTGTAGCAGGGTATGAGTACGGCGGTCTTCTGCCCCATCGCGGGCCTCCCGGCGCCCGCGACGCCCCGCAGGGTTTGGGCTGTCGCCAGGGCGGAGCGCGGATTAT
>CAZSYS010000001.1:17564-57691 GCA_964611365.1 uncultured Planctomycetales bacterium | reverse complement strand
TCTGTGCCGGGCCGCCCCGGCCGCCCGGCTGATGGTCGACGGTGCCCGCGTGGTCCTGCTGGGCCCCCCGAACGCCGGCAAGTCCACGCTGGCCAACGCCCTGGCCGACGCCGGCCGGGCCATCGTCAGCGACCGAGCGGGCACCACCCGCGACTGGACCGAGCATACCGGCAGCCTCGACGGCGTTCCGTGCATTCTGGTGGACACGGCCGGCCTGCGTGAGCCTTCCGATGCGCTGGAGGCCGAAGCCGTCCGTCGAGCGGCCGCTCAGGCGCGGCGCGCCGACCTGGTGCTGGAGGTGTTCGATGGTTCCAGGGCCGTGTCGGACGCCGAGATGGTGGCCCTGGCTGCGGGTCGCCCGCCCGACGTGCCGGGACTGCGGGTGCTCAATAAGTCCGACCTGGGGTGCGTCGCGGCCTGGACCTGCCGGCTGGAAGGCAGGAACGAGCCGCCGGTGGCGGTCAGCGCCCTGACGGGTGCGGGGCTGGCGGGCCTGCGGCGGCGGATCCGTGAGGCCTTGGGGCTGGAGCCGCCGGAGCATGTGGTCGGCCCGCTGACCGCCGGGCAGCGGCGGCGATGCCGGGAGATCCGGGACCTGCTGGCCGCCTCGCCGCCGGACCTGCCGCGGGCCCGGGAGGGGCTCGCGTCGCTATTGGGTGGAGCATGAGTTCCGTGGCCGCCCGTTGGCCGGGCGGGTCGATGACAAGTCAGGCGGTCGCCAATCACCCCGGGCGGGGCGGCAGAGCTTCTGCTGTCCCGTGGGGGTTGTGATCGCCGGCGGTCGTATTCCAGGGGTGCGCGCCTGCCGGCGTTCAAGCCGGACGCCTGGAGACGGGAAGGAGTCCGCCCAGGCGGTCACGGACCCCGGCCGGACCCGGGGGCCTGCAAGACGCTTGCCGCCGGTCGGCGGCGTCCGATAGAGTAGAAAGACCGGTGCGACGGCCGCGGTCGGCGGTTCATGTCCGGATCGCGCCCGGCGTGCGGCACCCGGAGAGGCCTCGCATGTCCGAAGCCCTGCCCAGCGAATCCGTGATCGGTCGTCTGGCGGTCGAGCAGAAGCTGGTGACCCCGGAGGAACTGAACGCCTGCATCAACGAGCAGAAGGAACTGGCCGCCACGGGCAAGAAGCTTCCGCTGAGCGAGGTGATGATCAAGTCCGGCTATGTCACCCGCTCGCAGCTCCAGCGGCTCAGCGGCGACATGGAGGACTCCATCGCCAAGAAGGCCCAGCAGATTCCGGGCTACCAGATCCTGGGCAAGCTGGGGGCCGGGGCGATGGCCACGGTTTTCAAGGCCCGGCAGCTGAGCCTCGACCGGGTGGTGGCCATCAAGGTGCTGCCCAAGAAGCTCAGCGAGGACCCGGAGTTCGTGGAGCGCTTCAGGAAGGAGGGCCGGGCGGCCGCCAGGCTGAACCACAACAACATCGTCCAGGCCATCGAGATCGGCAACGCCGGGGGCTACCACTACTTCGTGATGGAGTACATCGACGGCAAGACGGTCTACGACGATCTGGCGGCCGGACGGCTCTACTCCGAGAAGGAGGCCCTGAAGATCATCATCCAGGTCACCCGGGCGCTGGAGCACGCCTCGGCCCGGGGCTTCGTGCACCGCGACGTCAAGCCCAAGAACATCATGCTCACCCGCGACAACGTGGCCAAGCTGGCGGACATGGGCCTGGCCCGCGAGACCTCGGACATGAAAGCCGCCCGGGCCGAGGCCGGCCGGGCCTACGGGACGCCGTACTACATCAGTCCCGAGCAGATCCGCGGCGAGGAGCGGATCGACTTTCGCGCGGACATGTACTCGCTGGGCTGCACGTTCTACCACATGGTGACCGGCAAGGTGCCCTTCGAGGGTTCGACCCCCTCGGCGGTGATGAACAAGCATCTCAAGGAGCCCGTGGTGCCCCCGGATCACATCGTTCCGACCCTTTCGGCCGGCGTCGGCGAGATCATCGAGCGAATGATGGCCAAGAAGCGGCAGGATCGCTATCCCAGCTGGTCGGACCTGCTGGCCGACCTGGAAGCCATCGCCCGCGGCGAGCCTCCGCTGATGGCCCGGCAGCAGTTGAACGCCAACGTGCTGGCGGAACTGGCCGACGGGGGTCTTACCGAGGCTCCGCCGGCGCCCGTGCCGGTTCAGGCCAGCCCGGCTCCGGTTCCCGGCAAGCTCTGGCTGGCGATCATCATCCTTGGCGCCCTCCTGGGCATCTCGCTGATCCTGAACTTCATCCTCGTGGCATCCTCATCCTGAGGCAGCGCCGACCGGTATCCGGCGCCGGACAGCCGCTCCCGCCGGTCCGAGCAGAGGCTCTCAGCCTTGCAGGGCGGACCTCCGCACAGCCCTAAGCTCCGACGGCCCCGGATGCTCGCGCAGCGTTGCGACGGATTTTCGCCAGGGCGTGGATTGCCGCCGCCGGCGGAGGCCGCGTGTCCGGCCGGCGCTGCATTTGCATCCCGGCGGTCAGACCGGGCATGGGGCATCAACCCGCCGTCCCCCGGCGCGGGGCGAGGGAGATTCCAGGCGGCTCAAAAAAAAACGCGGCACGACGCTTTTTCGGGTTGCGTTTGCCGGCCTTTCGGTTATATGTACTTACGAGATCGCAGCGCGGGTGAGGCCATGCGTTGCAGCCCCGCCGCTCCTGCTCGGGCTTTCCGGCCTGAAGCATCGGCTGTGGTGCTGAGATCTTGGCACTCCAGCGCGGGTTTCCGCGGCGTCAAGGAAGATCGTCGCGAGAAGTCCGGCACGGAGGCGTTTCACTTCCTCGCCGGAACGACTTCGACCTGACATTCGAAGAGGGCTTCGCGAATCGTTGCGCGTCGGCGCGTGCGGCCCGCGGTCCCGTTCTCCCCGCCGGAGATCCGGGCCGGCCCACGATGCCGTCGCTTCGCACCCTGAGACTCTTCCGGGAGGCTGGCCATGAAGGCGGCAGACAGGCAGGACGCGAGCAGGCAGAACGCGGACAGGAAGGACGCAAACCGGCAGGACCTTCAGATCCGGCGTTTGTGGAAGAGGTATCTTTCACGCAAGGACATCCCCTCCAGGAACCGGCTGGTGGAGAACTACGCCCCGCTGGTCCACATCCAGGCGGCCCGGCTGTCGCGCAAGCTGCCGGCGCAGGTCGGGTACGACGAGATCTGCAGCGCCGGCTACGACGGGCTGATCGAGGCGGTCGAAAGCTACGACCCCTCCCGCAAGGCCAAGTTCGAGACCTTCTGCCAGCAGCGGATCATCGGCGCGGTGATGGACTGGCTCCGCAGCCTGGACACCCAGTCCCGGACGGTGCGAACGTTCGAGAAACGCCGCATGAGCGTCCGCGAGGCGCTGGACGCCGAGCTTGGCCGCCCGCCGATGCACGACGAGCTCGCCCGGCGCATGAACGTCTCGCAGGAGCGCTACGAGCAGCTGGCCAGGATTTCCCAGCTCGGGCGCGAAGTGCACTTCTCCGCGATGGATCCCCGCGACGGCCTGGACTCCCGCGGGCGCTCCAGCGAGCGGTCGTGGGACGTCGGCGACCCCCATCAGACCGACCCTTCGGCCCGGATGGCCCGGACCATGCTCATTGAATACATCACCCGGGGGCTCAGCCGCGAGGAACGGCTTGTGCTGATCCTCTATTACTACGAGGAGCTGACCATGGCCGAGATCGGCGTGGTGCTGGACCTCTCGGAATCCCGGGTCAGCCAGATCCACAAGGAGGTCATCAGCCGGCTCCGCCAGCGCTTCGAGGGCAAGCTCGAGAACGAACTGGTCGCCTGAAGGGCCGGGTCGGCGTCCCCGCCCTCCCCGAGGCGGCCTTGCGGACCGCCCCGCGGCCGCGCCGCCGGCCGGTTGAACGCCTCCGGCGGGTGGGCATAAAATGCTTTGATGCCCGTGCGCAACATCCGTCTCCTGCTGGCCTACGACGGCACCGAATTCCACGGCTGGCAGACCCAGGCCGATGTTCGCACCGTTCAGGAGGTGGTCGAACAGGCCGTCCGGCGCGTCGTCCGGCACCAGGTCGGATTGACCGGATCCGGGCGGACCGACGCCGGGGTGCACGCCGTCGGCCAGGTTGCCAACTTCCGCACCGAGTGCGACATCCCGTGCGAGAACCTGCGGCGGGCGATCGGCAGCCGGCTGCCCAAGGACGTCTCGGTGTTCCACGCCCGCGAGGTGCCGCCGGACTTCCAGGCCTGCCGCAGCCCGCTGTCGAAGCTCTACCGCTACACGATCTACAACCACCCCAACCGGCCGGTCGAGCGCCACCGCCAGGCCTACGTCTATCACGTCTGGCATCCGCTGGACATCGAGGCCATGCGGGCCGCGGCGCGATACATGATCGGCACCTACGACTGCTCGGCCTTCGCCACCCGCGGCAGCGAGCGGGAAAACACGGTGCGGACGATCCTGCAGGTCCGCGTCGAACGCTGCTACGAGGAGATCCGGATCGACGTCGAGGGCACCGGTTTTCTCTACAACCAGGTGCGCAACATGGTCGGTACGCTGCTGGAGGTCGGCCGGGGGCACTGGCCGCCGGAGCGGGTCGGCGCGATCATCGCCGGCCGCGACCGATCCCAGGCCGGGCCGACGGTCCCGGCCCGCGGCCTGTGCCTGCAGTGGGTGCGCTACGACCTGCCCGCTCTGGCCGCCGATGCCGTCGAGAACCCGGCCCGGTTCGAGGATTCCGGCCCGGGCCCCGACGGCGCCGCCCCGGAGACGACCCTGCCGGACGCGTCCGCATGAAAATCGCCCACCTCATCACGCGGCTGATCATCGGCGGCGCTCAGGAAAACACCGTGCTCACCTGCGAAGGGCTGCAGGCCCGGGGCCATGAGGTCACGCTGATCACCGGGCCGGAAACCGGTCCGGAGGGCAGCCTGCTGGAGCAGGTCCGGTCGGCGAGGTTTGATGTCGTGGTGGTCGATGAGCTGCGCCGCAGCGTCCACCCGTGGCAGGACGCCAGGGCCCTGGGCCGGCTGACCGCCCTGTTGCGCAGGCTGAGCCCCGACCTGGCCCATACCCACAGCAGCAAGGCCGGAATCCTGGGGCGGCTGGCCGCGGCCCGGGCCGGAGTCCCGCTGATCGTCCACACCATTCACGGCATGAGCTTCAACCGCACGCAGTCCTGGCCGGTCCGCCAGGTCTACCGGATGCTGGAGCGTCTCGCCGCCCGGTACACGCACCGGATCCTGACCGTCGCGGACGCCATGGCCGCCCAGGCGGTGGCGGCCGGGATCGCACCCCCGGACCGGTTCACCACCGTCTACTCCGGCATGCGTACCGACTGGTTCGACCCTTCGGCCTGCGACCGGTCCGCGATCCGTGAGCGGTGGGGATTCCAGGAACGCGATGTGGTCGTCGGAACGGTCGCCCGCCTGTTCCGCAACAAGGGCTACGAGCAGCTGATCCCGGCCATGGAGCAGGCAGCCGGACGGAACCCGGATCTGCGGTTCGTCTGGGTGGGCGACGGGTCCCAGCGGCGCCACTACGAGCAGGACCTGGAGAGACGGGGGTTGCGCGACCGGGTGCGGCTCACCGGCCTGATCCCGCCCCGCGAGGTGGCGGCGGTGCTGGCCGGAATCGACCTGCTGGTCCACGCCTCCCAATGGGAGGGGCTGCCCCGGGCGGCGGTGCAGGCTCTGCTGATGGGCAGGCCGGTCGTCTCGTTCGCGATCGACGGGGCTCCCGAGGTGGTCCGGCCCGGTCAGACGGGCCTGCTCGTGCCGCTTCACGACACGCAGGGCCTGGCCCGGGCGATCCTCGAACTGGCCGCCGACCCCGGGCTCCGGGAGCGCATGGGCCGGGCCGGCCGGCAGCTGTGCCTCCGGCAATTCGACGCCGGCGTGATGGTCGAGGCGATCGAGCGGGTCTACCTGGAACTGGCCGCGGCCCGGAAACGGCCGCCCGCGTGAGCGACGCCGCGGCGGGCGGTCACTGGCGAGCCATGCCCACGAGCTTGTCGAAGGCCGCCGGGTCGCAGATCGCCAGTTCGCTGAGCATCTTGCGGTCCAGGGCCACGGCCGCCTGTTTAAGCCCATGGACGAAGCGCGCGTAGCTGATCCCGCGCATGCGGCATGCCGCCGTGATCCGTGTGATCCACAGGGACCGGTAGTCGCGCTTGCGGCGACGGCGGTCGCGGAAGGCCGACTGGCCGGCCCGCAGGACGGCGACCTTGATCGTACGGTGCTGCTTGCTTCGAGCCCCGTAGTACCCCTTGGCGGCCTGACGCAGGCGGCGTCGCTTCCGGGCGACGGCCGATCCGTTGGTTGCGCGTGGCATTGGACTCTCCTGAACTCACCGTTGGCTGTGGTCGCAGCGGCGGATTCCATCGCCGCCGCGGGTCGCCGCTCAGGCGTTGAGGGCCTCCAGGATCCGCCTGCGGTCGGCCTCGCACAGCGTCCGGCCCCGCCGCAGCCGGCGGCGGCGCTTCGAGGACCGGCTGCTGAGCAGGTGGCCGGTGAAGGCGCAGCGGCTGACCTTGACCTTGCGCCGGCCGGTGACCTTGACACGTTTCTTGAGCCCCTTATGCGTCTTTTCTTTCGACATCGCGAAAATCCCGTGGTTATGCCTGTCCAGCAGCCAGAATCGGGCATTGTAGCAAAACCCCGGCCTGAAGCAAGCCGCCGCCCGCGCAGGTCAGGATCGCCTGTCCGGCCCGGCCAACCGACCGCGGCCCGGCCCGCTGCGGCCGGAGGCCCGGGCCGGGCAGCGTTGCAGAACGGCCGGGCAGGGGCGCCCACGCGGGATGAAACCCCCGCTGGGCCCGACCGGGCGGGCGGACGGACCGGGGCATTGGACGCCGCCGGCCGGGGGAAGTATGCTCTCAGACCTGGAATCCGACCCCGGCCTGCGACCCCCGGGGGGCGGCGCGGCCCGGCAAGGGGGGTCCGGCGGGGTTGCGGACCCATCCCCGGCGAGGACGACCGACTGACCATGCGTGTGCTCATCACCGGTTCCAGCGGGCAGATCGGTACGAACCTGGCTCTTGCGCTGATGGATCGCGGCGACGAGGTCGTGGGCATCGACCGCCGGCCGAACACCTGGACCGACCGCATCCCGACCGTGAACCTCGATCTCAACGAGGCGACCGCGGAGGATTTCCCGCCCGGGCCGTTCGATGTCATCGTGCACCTGGCGGCCTACGCGAAGGTCTTCGAACTGGTGCAATGGCCCCACCGGGCGATGGAGAACGTCAACGTCTGTTTCGCGGCCCTGGAGTACGCACGACGCGCCGGCATCCCCTTCGTCTTCGGGAGCTCCCGCGAGGTCTACGGCGACATCCATCGACACGTCACCGAGGAGGCCGAGGCCGACTTCGTCGTGGCCGAAAGCCCCTACTCGGCCAGCAAGATCGCCGGAGAGGCGTTCATCTACTCGTTCGCCCAGTGCTACGACCTGCGCTACCTGGTCTTCCGCTTCAGCAACGTCTACGGACGGTACGACAACGATATCGAGCGGATGGAACGGGTCCTGCCGCTGTTCATGCGCCGGATCGCCCGAGACGAGCCCATCGTGGTCTACGGCCGGGAAAAGGTGTTCGACTTCACCTACGTCGATGACTGCATCGACGGCATCTGCCGGGGGCTGGACGCCCTGACGGACGGGCGGATCGCCGGCCAGACCGTCAATCTCGCCTACGGGCAGGGCAGTACCCTGGTTGACGCGGTCAACATCATCGCCCTGGCGCTGGGCCGCACGCCCCGGGTCACGTTCGAGCCCGCCCGGCCCGGCGAGGTGATGCGCTACGTGGCCGACATCTCCAAGGCCCGCCAGCTGCTGGGCTACGACCCCCAGACCCCGCTGACCGCGGGCATTCCCAAGGCCATCGCCTGGGCGCGGCAGCACGGCTCGTTGTGAACGGTCGTCGGGAACGGCTCGCCCGGAGGCGCCGCCGGCCCGGCGGTCAGCGCTGCACGCGGGCCGATCCGCCCCTGGCGAAGGCCTCGACCTCCGGAAGCCGGGCCATGGTGACGTCGCCGGGGAAGGTGGTCAGCAGGGCCCCGTGGGCCCAGCCCAGGCGCAGCGCCTGCTCGGGCTCCCGGCCGGCCAGCAGGCCGTAGATCAGGCCGGCGGCGAAGCCGTCGCCCCCGCCGATGCGGTCCAGGACGTCCAGCTGACAGGTCGGGCTGACGAAGCGCTGGCCGTCCAGCCAGAGCACCGCCGCCCAGTCGTGCCGGTTGGTGGAGTGGACCTCGCGCAGCGTGGTCGCGACCATGCGGATGTTCGGGAACTCCCGCACCACCCGGTCGATCATGTCGAAGAACGTGCCCGGGTCGAGCCCGGACTTCGCCGCGGTCACCTCCGGGCCGGCGATGCCCAGCCCCTTCTGCAGGTCCTCCTCGTTGCCGATCAGGGCGTCCACGCAGCCGGCGATCCGGCGAAGGGTCTGCTGCGCCCGCTTCTCGCCGCCGATCGGGGCCCACAGCTTGGCCCGGTAGTTCAGGTCGAAGGAGTTGACCGCGCCGGCGGAGCGGGCGGCCTGCATGGCCTCGAGGATCAGCTCGGAGGTGGTCTCGGACAGGGCGGCGAAGATGCCGCCGGAGTGGAACCAGCGCACGCCGGAGGCGAAGATCGCCGGCCAGTCGAAATCGCCGGGCTTCAGCAGGGCTCCGGCCTCGTTGGCCCGGTTGTAGAACACCACCGGCGCCCGGACGCCGCAGCCGCGGTCGCTGTAGACCGTGGCGATGTTGGGTCCGCGGACGCCGTCGTGCTCGAACCACTTGAAGTAGGGCCGCACGCCGGTTTCGCGGATCCGCGCCTGCACGAGCTCGCCGAGGCCGTAGTTGACCATGGCGGTGGCGACGCCGGTCCGCAGCCCGAAACAGTCGGACAGATTCGCGGCCACGTTGTACTCGCCGCCGGACACGTGAATGTCGACCGAGCGGGCCTTGCGGAACGGGATGACCCCGGGATCCAGGCGATGCACCACCGCGCCCAGCGCCAGGAAATCCAGATCGCACGCCGCGGTGTTGATTTTCAGCCCCTTCATGGGATGACTCCTCGATGAACAGTCGGTTGCCGGCCCGCCCGGACCGGCCCGCCCGGCCGGCGTCTGCAGGCCGGGCATTAGACCCACCCGGCGCCGGGGCGGTCAAGGCGCACGCATTGGACCGGTCCGGCGGTTCGGATACCATGCCGCCGTCGGGGGCCTGATCGAGCTCCAGACCGCCGGAGGCGGTCCGAAGGATCCGGACGCGCCCCGCCCGGCGGAAAACCCGTCGATTCGGCCGGTCGGCCGGGAAGGATCGCCTATGTCGCCCTTTACGGTGGGTCTGGTGGCATCCACGTTCGCCGGCACAGTCCTCGCCGCGGCCGCGGACGAAACGCCCGTGTTCCGGGCCGCCCGGCCGGTCTGGCCGCAGGGCCTGGAGAAGGAGATGAACCTCCTGGTCGGATTCCGGGCGGTGATCGAGCCTCCTGCCGGCCGGCGGATCACGCTCACAGCGGCCGGATGCTCGATCTACCGGGTCTGGATCAACGGACGGTTCGCCGGGCACGGTCCGGCTCGCGGGCCGCACGGGTGGTTCCGGGTGGACCAGATCGATCTGGCCGGTCTGCTGACCCCCGGGCCCAACGTCGTGGCCGTGGAGGTCTCGGCTTTCAACGTCAACACCTACTACGTGCCCAACCAGCCGCCGTTCCTGCAGGCGGAGGTGGCTGCCGACGGGCAGGTGCTGGCGGCCACCGGCGTCGAGGGCGGCTTCACCGCGACGGTGCTGGACCACCGGATCCGCAAGGTCGAGCGCTACAGCCATCAGCGGGCGTTCAGCGAGAGCTACCGGCTCCGGCCGGGCTGGGACGCCTGGCGGCTCGACCCGGACGCAACCGGAGAGCCGGCGGCCTGTGCGGTGCTGGAGCCGGTCCGGCTGCTGCCGCGGCGGGTACCGTATCCGGGCTATGCGGTCATCCGCGCGGTCAGCCACGTATCCACCGGCACGCTGGCCCCGGCCGACGGGGCCGGCGCCGCGCGCTGGCTGGAGACGATGAAGTGGAACCACACCCGCGGCGGATTCCGCCGCGAAGAGTTCCAGGCCCTGCCGATGGCGGATCTCCTGAAGCACGCGCCGGCCCGGCTGGAGCCGGTGAAGCGGACGATCGGTGCGGCCGACCGGTTCCGGCTGGCGGAGAGGACGTTCGATATTCTGGATTTCGGCACCGAGCTCACCGGCTTCGTCGGCCTGCGGATCCGGGCGCCGGAGCCGTGCCGGCTGCTGGTCGGGTTTGACGAGATCCTCAACCGCGGCGTCGTGGACTGCACGCGCATGGACTGCTCGAACGTGCTGGGCCTGGACATGGCCCCGGGCACGTACGACTTCGAGAGCCTCGAGCCCTACTCGCTGCAGTTCCTGAAGCTGGCGGTCCTGGAGGGCGTCTGCGAGGTCGAGAACGTGTACCTGCGCGAGTACGCCAACGACGACCTCGACCGCTCGGCCTTCTCCTGCTCGGACGACCGGCTGAACACGCTGTACGCCGCCGCCCGCCAGACGTTCCGCCAGAACGCCGTCGACATCTTCATGGACTGCCCCTCGCGCGAGCGGGCCGGCTGGCTCTGCGACAGCTTCTTCACCGCCCGCGTCGCCGCCGATCTCAACGGGCACACGCTCATCGAGAAGGCTTTCCTGGAGAACTACCTGCTGCCGGAACGGTTCGCCGGACTGCCGGAAGGCATGCTGCCGATGTGCTACCCGGCCGACCACGGGGTCAACAGCTTCATCCCCAACTGGGCGATGTGGTTCGTGCTCCAGCTGGAGGAATACGGCCGGCGCAGCGGCGACCGGGCGATGATCGACGCCCTGCGCCCGAAGATCGACAGGCTCATCGATTACTTCGGCAAGTTCCGCAACACCGACGGCCTGCTGGAGAAGCTGGAGAGCTGGGTCTTCGTCGAGTGGTCGCGGTGCCAGGACTTCGTCCAGGACGTCAACTACCCGACCAACATGCTCTGGGCCGGAGCACTGGAGGCCGCCGGGCGGATGTACGACCGGCGCGACTGGCTGGAGGAGGCCGGCCGGGTCCGCCAGGCCGTCCGCGGCCAGTCGTTCAACGGCGAGTTCTTCGTCGATAACGCCGTGCGCGTCGACGGCCGGCTCAAGGTCACCGGCAACCGCACCGAGACCTGCCAGTACTATGCCTTCTACTTCGGCGCGGCCACCCCCGAGACGCACGGCGATCTGCTGGCGCTGCTGGTCGACCGCTTCGGCCCCCGGCGGCGGGCGGCCTTCGAACGGCCGGACATCTATCCCTCCAACCAGCTCGTCGGCAACATGCTGCGGCTGGAGATTCTCTCGCGCCTGGGGCGGGTGCGGCAGATGCTGGACGACCTGCTGGGCTACAACCTCTACATGGCCGAACGTACCGGCACGCTCTGGGAGAACAACGACACCGTGGCCAGCTGCAACCACGGATTCGCCTCGCACGCCGCCCATGTGCTCATCCGCGACGTGCTGGGCGTGTTCGCCTGCGACCCGGTCGGCCGGCGCGTGCATGTGCGCCTGCCCGACCTGGCCCTGGAACACTGCGCCGGGCGGGTGCCCACCGTGCACGGTGTCGTGGAGCTGTCCTGGAAGAGAAGCCCCGGCCGGATCGAGTACCGCCTGCGGATGCCGGACGGTTACGCCGCCGAAGTCGAGAACCTCAGTGGGCTGGAGGCGGCGGCGGTCGAGTGACCCGGCCCGCAGCCGATCACTGTCCGCCGGCCAGCTGATCCAGCAGATCCTGAATCTGCTGGTCGGTCAGCGAAGACCCGCCGGATGTGCCGCTCTCGGACGGCTGGGAGGTGGCTGCGGCGGTGATCTCGACCAGCGGAGCGGGGACGGGGTAGGGCCCGAAGCTGACGCCGCATCCGTGCAGGCCGACCAGAACTGCGGCCGCAAGTCCGATTCGTGCTGGCAGTTGCCGTTTCATGGTCGGGGCTCCGGTGTACTGGAACATCGCATGCCGGTCCGCCGGCCGCGGCCGCCTTTTGCAGGCCAGATCCGCCGGGCGGCCATCCGATTCAGGCCGGACAGGCCGCTCGGACCGGTCTGGGGACTGTCTGCGTCGACCCGGCCGTGCGACTCCTGCCGTCGGAATTATACATCCCTCGGGCGAAGCTCAAACCGCCGTCCTTCAAAGCACCCTGGCCGCTGGCGCCCAGGGTCCGCGGCAGTCGTCCTACGTGGTGATTCTGTCGATAGGTAGATACCCTATTCTTGTGGACGTGGTGGTGCCGGTGAAGGCTCGGAAGTTGGCCTTGTTGCTTGCAAAGTATTGCTAATAATAATCTTGACAATCGATTGACCATATGGATCAGAACGATGCCGGTGACTCAAGTCGATTTTCCGGCCTGAGTGGTTAGATTGGTACTGTAGCAAGTTCGGCCACGCAGCGATAAAATAGCACTGTAAGCTGCGGCCCGGCTTCCGCTGTCACTGAATTCGGCGGCCGCGGTTCTTCGCCGGCCGAGCGGTTGGCGTACCTGAGCGGGCGCGGTGGACGTGAACCATGCGAGCCTGACACCGATGCGCCTGACGCCGGTGTGACGGCCGGGGAGGACCGGAGCCAACCAGGCCCGGAGGACGATCATGGCGGTGCGACACCATATCAAGGTGCTGGTGGTGGACGATGACGCCCAGGTCTGCAAGACGGTGGGCATGATCCTTCAGGAGCACGGCTACCACGTGCAGTCCTTCACCCAGCCCCGGCAGGCGGTCCAGTCGGTCAAGAAAACGCCGTTCGACATCGCCCTGGTGGATATCAAGATGCCCGACCTCGGCGGCCTGGAGGTCGTCGAGAAGATCAAAAGTGACGATCCGCGTGTGGCCGTGCTGGTCATGACCGCCTATCCCGACGTGCAGACCGCCGCCGAGACCATGCGCCTGGGCGCCCGCGACTACATCACCAAGCCCTTCCGGGAGGAGCAGCTGCTGGAGGCCGTGGAGCGCATTGCCCGGGACATGGGGCTGATCTACACCAACGAGCAGGAGCTCAACCGCCTCATCGGCCAGCGGATCCGGCAGGAGCGGCTCAAGCAGAGCCTGACCCTGCGGCAGCTGTCGGAGCGTTCGGAGCTGACCACCTCCCAGCTCTCGCAGGTCGAGCTGGGCAAGAACGCCGCCAGCGTGTGGGCTCTGGCCCGGATCAGCGGGGCGCTGGGGCGACAGCTGTGCGAGCTGCTGGCCGGGCTGTAGCCCCCGGATCACCCTGCCGACCCCGGGTTGTGAACGGCCGGCGCAGACCTTAGACTCTCCGGCATGAAGCCTTCCCGCCTGCCTGTGCGGCAGTCTGAACCGACGGTCGCGGGCCTGGACTTTGCCCGGGCCGTCGCCCGGCTGGCCGAGGAGATGCGCGCCGAGGACGTGGTCATCCTGGACCTCCGGGCGATGTCGTCCGTGGCGGATTTCTTCGTGATCGCCACCGCCGCCTCGGACCGTCAGATGCGGGCGATCGCGGACCACATCGAGGATTACGGCCGGCAGGTCGGGCAGCAGCCTTACGGCGTGAGCGGATACGATTCGGCCACGTGGCTGCTGGCGGACTACGTGGACGTGGTCGTGCACCTGTTCGATCCCCAGCGGCGGCGCTACTACGACCTGGAACTGCTCTGGGGCGACGCCCCGCGGGTGGAGTGGCGGGAGCCGGCCTGAGGCGGGCTTGCCGCCGGCGTCCCCGCGCATCCCGCAGGCCGGACCGGACCCGCCGGACCTGCGGCCGGGGCGCTCAGTTCTGGGTTTCCCTTCGCGAGACGTGGCGGTGTCTGCGATGGCGGGCGACCGTAGCCTCCTTCCGGCCGCCGGGCTTCTCGGGCAGGTCCGGGGGAATGATCTGGCGGTCGGGATAGTACTTTTGCAGGGCCCAGCGCCGCGCGGCCCGGTAGTAGCGGGTCATGTTCGACCAGTCGAAGTGCTCGGCGTGGCTTTCCACGCGGTTGCGCAGCCCGATCCGCTCGCGGCGGGACATGCGGGTCAGGCGGTACAGCCACTCGGTCACCTCGGCGCAGCCGGCCTCGAAGCTGACGCCCCGCCGGCGGGCGACGTAGATGCCGTTGCTGTTATGGTCGGGGAAGTGGCTCATGACGTACGCCCCGAAGCCGCTGAGGTCGCTGGTCACCGCGGGGATGCCCCGGACCACGCACTCCATCGGCGTGTAGCCCCAGGGCTCGTAGTAGGAGGGGAAGACGCCGAGGTTGCAGCCGCGGACGAACTGGTCGTACTCCAGGCCGAGCACCGGGCTGGTGGAGGTGATGAACTCGGGGTGGAAGACGACCTTGACCGGGTCCTCGGCGGCATTGAGGAGCCCGCGGTGGCGCAGATGGCACAGGACCGGGTCGGCGCCGTCGTTCCAGAGGTCGTGGGTGACGATGGTCGGCGGTGGCCCCTGGCGCCAGGCATGCATCATGCGTTTCAGGCGGACGCGGGCGAACTCATCCAGGAGGTCGTCGATCTGCGGCATCCGCCCGTGGGCGATGACCTGGAAGAGCCGCTCGCCCATGTCCTCCTGAATGGCCTCGCAGGTCTCCCGCAGTTCGTGGAACATCGCCTGGCGGTTCAGCGTCTCGACGTTCAGGGCCCGGTAGGGGGCCGGGGCGATGATGAACGCCACCACCGTCAGGTCGCCCGGCTCGGCCTTCAGCCGCTGGTTGAGACGGTAGAGCGCCTCGATGAACAGGTCGAAGCCCTTGTTGCGGTACTCGTAGCGGCCGGCGGTGAAGACGTAGAGGGTGCGGTCCAGGTCGAAGGTGTAGCTGGGAAAGAAGTGCCCCATCACGAACTCGTGGATGAGGTTCTTGCTCTCCCGGTGGAGGTTCTGGAACTGATACGGGGCGGCGAACCGCTCGACGTTGAGTCCGTTGGGCAGGAGGACGTCGGCCTTGCGCCCGAGGAACTGCTCGGCCTCCAGGGCGGTGATGCCCGAGACGGTGGTAAACACGTCGGCCCGCTGCGCGGCCAGCCGCTCGATGAAGAACTTGTGGGCGATGCCGTGCCGGTAGGCGACGGCCTCGGCGTCCACCCGGGGCAGGTTGTCGTAGAGGTTCTCGTTGGCGGCGCTGAGGCTGCGGCCGACGAGCGTGGCGTGGGTGGTGAAGATCGTCGGGATGGCGACGCCGCGATGCTTGAGCAGCGGCAGGGCCACGGCCGCCTGCCACTCGTGGAAGTGGGCCAGAAGCGGCCGCGAGGGAAGAGCCCGGTGAGCCGCCGCCAGCAGGTCGGCGGTCAGGAAGCCGAAGGCCACCACCCGGTCGATCTCGGGGTCGCCCGCCGGCGTGCCGATGGCCAGGTCCTTCCAGAGGAAGTACTTCATCTGCGGAATCGAGCCGGCGGCGCAGCGCACGTCGATGAGCATCACCTGCGGGCGGCCGGTGATCAGCCAGCGGCCGGTGTGCACATCCACTCCCGCCGCCCGCAGCGACGAAGCCGCCTCCTCGACCGCGGCGGTCAGCGGCATGGGCTCGAACTCAACCCGGGCCGCGGCCTCGTGGTAGGGCCCGATCATGCAGTACTGGTCGCCCCAGCGCTTGACCGTGGCCGGGGCCTTGCTGCGCAGCACGGTGTAGATGCCGCCGGTCTGGGCGCAGACCTCCCAGGCGATCTCAAAGATCAGCGGCCGGTCTTCCGGGCGGATCTCCTCCGGACCGGACGCGGACCGGCGTTCGTCGGCCGATGACGGGTCGGGCTGGTGGCTCATATTCGTCCCGGTCCGCCGGCGTCGAAGCAGGCCGCGGCCGGATGCGTGGCAGGTTACACGCCCGGTCGCCGGCGTGCAAAAAGCCCCGGGCCCCGCCGGGCGCCGGGCGGTCCGGCGCCGGGCCCGCGCGCCGCCACCGGAAGGGGCGAATCTCCCGCGGTCCGGCTGCAGGCCCGATAACCTTCCGCCTCGAGCGATCGCGCAACGCCCGGGGCGCGCCGCTGGGGAAAGCCGGGGGCCCGCGCGCCGTTTCCGGGCACCCGTCCGATAACCTCCGCGGTGGTTTGCCCGGCCTGGCCGGTCGGGCTATACTCGGCGCCCATGACTCCCGGGCCGCTGGACCGCATCCGTGTCACGTTGGGCGACATCACCACCATCGCGGCCGATGCCATCGTCAACGCGGCCAACACTTCGCTGCTCGGCGGCGGCGGCGTGGACGGGGCGATTCACCGGGCGGCTGGGCCGGGGCTGCTGGAGGAGTGCCGAAAACTTGGCGGCTGCCGAACGGGCTCGGCGCGAATCACCGGCGGATACAACCTGCCGGCGCGTCACGTGATTCACGCCGTCGGCCCGATCTACCGCGACGGCCGCAGCGGGGAGGCCGAGCTTCTGGCCGGCTGCTACCGCACGGCCCTGCGACTGGCGGTCGAGCACGGCTGCCGGTCGATCGCCTTCCCCGCGATCAGCTGCGGGGTCTACCGCTATCCCATGGCCGAGGCCTGCGCGGTCGCCCTGGACGAGGTCGTTGCCTTCCTGGCCGGTCACCCCGAACTGGAGCGGGTGGAGTTCGTGCTCTACGATCAGGCCGCCTTTGACATCTACTGCCGCGCCCTGGAAAGGCGTCGATGCGAGGCAGCGGAGAAGCCGTCATGAAGCTTTCCTGGCAGCGGCGCGAGGTTCACCTCCGCCATCCGTTCAACATCGCCCGCACCCAGCGCGACAGCGTGACCTCGCGCCAGGTGCTGCTGGCGAGCATCGAACACCGCGGCGTGGTCGGCTGGGGCGAGTCGGCGCCCAGCAGCTACTACCGGCAGAGCCTGGACTCCGGCGAACGGGTCTTCGAGGCGGCCGCCGGCCTGCTGGGGTCGGACCCTTTCGCGATCCAGCCGGTGCTGGAGCGCCTGTGGGAGCGGTTCGAGGGCGAATCGGCGGCCATCGCGGCGATCGACGCCGCCCTGCACGACCTGGCCGGCAAGCTGCTCGGCGTGCCGGTCTGGCGGCTGCTGGGCCTGGACCCGCAGCGCGTCCCGCTCACGTCGTTCACCATCGGCATCGACGACATCGAGGTGATCGAACGCAAGGTGGCCGAGGCCGCCGGGTACCCGCTGCTGAAGATCAAGGTCGGCACGCCGCAGGACGAGCAGATCCTTCAGGCTATCCGCCGCGGGGCTCCCGACAAGCCGCTGCGCGTCGATGCCAACTGCGGCTGGACCTCGGCCAACGTGATGGAGATGTGCCGGCTGATGGTCCGCTACGGGGTGGAGTTCGTCGAGCAGCCCACCGCGCCGGGCGACTACCAGGGTCTGGCCGGGGTTCGCCGGGCGGGGGTGACGCCGCTGATCGCCGACGAGAGCTGCGTGGGCTACCGCGACGTGCTGGCCTGCGCCCCGCACTTCGACGGCATCAACATCAAGCTCAGCAAGTGCGGCGGCATCCGCCGGGCGCTGCAGATGATCCACACCGCCCGCTCGGCCGGCATGAAGGTGATGCTGGGCTGCATGGTCGAGACCTCCGTCGGCATCGCTGCGGCCGCCCAGCTCGCCCCGCTGGTCGACTACCTCGATCTCGACGGCCACCTGCTGCTGGCCGACGACCCCTTCGAGGGCATCGGCGGGCAGCAGGGCCGGATCACGCTGAGCGACCGGCCGGGCCTGGGCGTGGTCGAACGGCGGATCTGAGCCGGCCCTGCGCCCCTCAGCGTCTCCGGCCCCTCGGCGAACGGCGTGACGCGGGGCGGCTCGTTTTCGGCAGCGTGTGGGGCCCAGGGGGCATGGCGGAATGCCGGATGAAGGCCTGACGATCGCCGGCTCTCGTATCCACCGCCCGCGGACGCCCCCGGCGACCCGCCGAAGCGTCCGTTGTGTGCGACCGCAGGAATGCCTCGCCCCGGCTGCAATCATGCGGAGCAGAGAGGAAGCGGCGTCCCCGTTGCGCATTCCCGGCCGCGTCCCCGTCCGGCATCCCTGCTTTGCACGTCCGGCCCGGCCCGCCCGTCCACCCGTCATCGAAGCGCGGTGGTGCCGTTCCCGGACAGGCCGCATCGAACAGGAGGAGTCATGCCATGTCCGCAGCAGCATCGTGGTTCAGGGGCGATTCGTCGCGGGCCCGCGCCGCGATCGCCCTGGTGATTGCCCTTTGCCCCGCGCTTTCGGGTCCGTTGCGGGCCGACTGGGAGATTGAGACGCTCGACAGCGCCGAGGCCTGCGTCGCGATCGCGATCGATGCCGCCGGGGCATCCCATGTCTGCTACTTCACGCCGGAAGGGGAGCATCTCACGGGCACGTCGGGCCTGTCGCTGAAGCATGCGACCTGCTCGGGGGGGACGTGGGCCTTTCAGACCGTCACCCGGCTGGCGAGCCGCGGCACCGGGTGCGATCTTGCCGTCGGCTCCGACGGCGTCGTCCGGATCATCTACCTCGCCGGCGGACGGGTCGCGTACACGGACAACAGCACCGGCGTGTGGCTGCACGAGGCCATCGTGGCCAGCGGGTGCGCCTACCGCTGCGCGATCGCGCTGGATTCCACCAACACCCCGCACGTGGTGTACAGCCGCTACGCGGAGCACGCGACCGGCGACCTCGTCCGACCGGCGGCGTCCCCGTTCTATGCCAGACGCACCGCGACCGGCTGGGAGGAACGGGCCCTGCAGTGGTTCGCCGGCGAGCCGGAGTACCTGATCAACTCCGGCGAGTGGCAGGACATCGCGCTGAATTCATCCGACGTGCCCTTCGGGACCTGGAAATCGGCCTGGACCATGCAGTTCATGCATCCGTTGAGCCACGATCCCGGGCAGTTCGCGAGCACCGCCCCGGGCCTGCCGGGGCATGCCAATCGCTTCCGCATCGACGGGCGCGACGACTTCTTCGCCGCCGGGATCGACCACGAGACCGGTCGACTGGTGTGCGGTCGCAACGTGAGCGATCCGGACGTGTCCGGAAGCTGGTACTTCGACTGGCAGACCTGGGACGTCGAGAACACCGGCTCGGGCCGCTCCATGGACGACTCCGAGCACCTCGGCCTGGCGGTCGACTTCCTCCCGTATATTCACGTCGTCTGCTACGACGCCGAATACGGCTGGCTCCGCTACGCCATCAAGTCCTGCAACCCGGCCGCCGGCAGCGGTGCGCGGCCCAGGGACATCTACGCCCAGGTCAGCGAAGTGGTCGATACCGGAGCCGACGTGGGGAGGAGCTGCGATATCGTGGTGGATGAGGACCGCCGCCCCCGCGTGGTCTACCTCGATGTCACCCACGACGCCGTGAAGTACGCCAAGCGGCACGACTTCACGGGTCCGCAGCTGCGCGTTTCGCCTGCCCGGTGGAACTTCAAGGTGGGCGACCTGCAGGCCCACGAGCGGTACCACGAGTTCTGCATCGCCAACGCCGGCACGGAGGATCTCGTGATTACCTCCGTCCGGGTCCAGGACAGCACGCCGGCCGGGAGGAGCGACCGGCGGTGGTTCCTGGATCTGGCCGGCGCCCAGCGTCCGCTCGGGCCGCTTCCGGCAACGATCGGCGCGGGCGGCTTCCGCACCTTCGAGGTATGGTTCTACCCCGAGGTGGACTACGTCCTGATGACCGGCGTCATCACCGTCGAATCCAACTGGGGAACGATGGATGTCCCGATCAGGGGCGAGGGCAGTGGTGCCGAACCCACTCCCCCGGCCTGCTTCATCGCCACGGCCGCCTACGGTTCGGACCTGGCCGGCGAGGTGGACACCCTTCGGCGGTTCCGCGACCGTTGTCTGATGCCGCACCCGCCCGGTCGAGGCCTGGTGCAGGCTTACTACCGGCTGTCACCGCCGCTGGCCGGCGTGATCGCCCGCCACGAACGACTCCGGGCGGCCGCAAGGTGCGTGCTGCGCCCGCTGGTCCGGGCTGCCGGCAACTGGCTGGCCCACCTGCCGTCTCCGCCGCCGGCTGCGGAGGCGCAACAGGGTGCGATGTGAGGGGCGTCACGCCTGTTCATCCGCGGGATCTGCTCTTCCTCGCCGGGCCTGAAACCTCCGGTCCCGGGGGTTCCGCAGCAGGCACACGGCTGGTTCCGGTGACATCCGGCGCCTGAACCGCCGTTGCGCGGCGGCGGCGTCAGCGGGGTCCGGGCGCCCCCGCGGGGCGGCCGCTCAGAGGTTGTCGCGGTACCAGGCGATTGCCCGACGCAGGCCTTCCTCGAAAAGCACCACCGGCTCGAAGCCCAGCAGGCGCCGGGCCAGGCCGATGTCGGCCAGCGAGTCGCGGACGTCCCCCGGGCGGCGCGGGGCATACACCGGCCGCACGCTGCGGCCCAGGATCGCGTTGATCAGCCCGATGATCGCATTGATCGAAATGCTCTGCCCGCAGGCGGCGTTGATCACCTGCCCGCAGGCCTCCGGGGCCTCGGCCGCCAGCAGGTTGGCCGCCACCACGTTGTCGATGTAGGTGAAATCGCGGGTCTGCTCGCCGTCCCCGTAGACCGTCGGGGGCTCGTTCCGCAGGATCGCGCTGACGAACGCCGGAATCGCCGCGGCGTACTGGCTGCGCGGATTCTGCCGCGGGCCGAAGACGTTGAAGTAGCGCAGGGCCACCGTCTCCAGCCCCCAGCACCGCCGGAACACCCGGCAATAGTATTCGCCGGTGAGCTTCTGCAGGGCATACGGGCTCATCGGGTCCGGCACCATGCTCTCGACCTTGGGCGACTGCGGCTGGTCGCCGTAGGCGCTGCTGCTGGCCGCGTAGATCAGCCGGCGGCAGCCGGCGTCGCGGGCGGCCATCAGCATGTTGAACGTGCCGTTGACGTTGGCGTCGTGCGTCTCGGCCGGGCGCTCGATCGAGGTCGGCACCGACGGCAGGGCGGCCTGGTGGAAAACGACCTCGATGCCCTCGCAGGCCCGCCGGCAGTCTTCCGGCCGCCGGATGTCCCCCTCCATCAGCTCGATCCGCTCCTCCAGCCCCGCGAGGTTCTCGCGCCGGCCGGTCGAGAAGTTGTCCAGCACGCGGACCGACCGGCCGTCGCGGACCAGCCGCTCGACGATGTGCGATCCGATGAAGCCGCCGCCACCGGTCACCAGGTACCTGCCCATCCGTTGCATCCTCACAGGAGTGGTGGATTGTTGTTACTCGGCGGTCCATGCCCGCCTGTCTTCCGCCCCCGCTCTGATGAAGCGGTCAGACCGTCTCCGGGTCCACCGGCCAGGCCGGTTCGCGGCCGGCCAGCACCGCCAGGACGTCCTCGACCACGTCGTTCATGGCCGCCAGAGCCTGCCGGGACCGGCTGGCGATGTGCGGCGTGAGAATCACATTCGGCGCCGAAAACAGCGGATGGTCCGGCGGCGGCGGCTCAGGGTCGTACACATCGACGGCCGCCCCGGCTAGGGCGCCCGACCGCAGGGCCTCGGCCAGGGCCTCGGCCTCCACCACCGCCCCGCGGGATGTATTCACCAGCCAGGCCCCGGGTTTGAAGCCGGCCAGGCTTCGGGCGTTGATCATGCCCCGCGTCAGCTGCGTCAGCGGGACATGAAGCGTGACCACGTCGGCCTCGGCGTAGACGTCCTCGGCCCGCCCGCGAGGCTCGGCCGCGAAGGGCAGCAGCCCGATCTCGCGGATGTCGTGGTAGATCACGCGGGTGCCGAAGCCCAGATGCAGCCGGGTACCGACCGCCCGCCCGATGCGGCCCATGCCGATGACCCCGAGGGTCTGGTACTGCAGTTCGCAGGGCGCCGAGGCCCCGCCGCGCAGGCTCGCGAACTCGCCCTCGCGGATCCGCCGATCGCAGGTCGGGATGGACCGCTGCAGGGCGATGATCAGGCCGACGACCAGGTCGGCCACGGCGTGCGTCGAGGCCGCCGGGGTATTGACCACGACGATGCCGGCCCCGGCGGCGGCGCGGACGTCGATGTTGTCCACCCCCACGCCGCCCCGGCCGATGACCTTGAGCCGGCCGCCGGCCGCCGCCGCCTGAATGACCCGGGCGGTGACCTGCGTGTAGGTGCGCAGCACCAGGGCGTCGGATTGCGCCGCCTCGGCCGCGAGCGTCTCCTCGTCGGCGTGCTCCAGAAGAACCACCTCGCCGGCCTCCCGCAGCCGGGCGATCGCCGACTCGCTCATCCGGTCGGCCACCAGGATTCTGGGCCGGTTCGCCTGCGTCATGGCCGGCATTATCGATGCGGCCCCCGGCCACGGCAAGCAGCCGGATGCGGTCTCATCCTCCAGCCGCGCCCGCCTCGGCCGGGGCTTGCCCGATCAGGCGCCGGCCCCGTAGAATCGCTCCCGCTTCGCCGGCGGCCGCGCGGCGGTGCATGCCGATGGTCGGCTTCAAGGAGTCTCCATGAATCGATTCTGGCGGAACACCCTGATTCAAGGGCTGTTGATCGCGATCGGCCGGCCGCAGGTCGCGCTGCCGGCCGAGCCGGCCGCGTCCCGGCCGGCCTCGGCGCCGACCGCGTCCGCACCGGCCACGGTGGATCCGGAGGTCGAACGCATCCTGGACCGCCTCGAACGCCGCGGAGCCGACATCCGGGATATCGAGACCGACCTGACCTTCGTCAAGACCGATCCGGTGCTGGAGGACACGCAGAAGTTCACCGGCACGCTTCTGTTCCGTCAGGACACGCCCAATCCGCGCTTCCTGATCCGCTTCGATCGCTTCGAGCAGGAGGGGGTGGTGCGGGACAAGCGGGAGTGGCACGCCTTTGACGGCACCTGGTACACCGAAGCCCGCGAATCCACCAGGACCATCGTCCGGCGGCAGATCGTCCGGCCGGGCGAGGCGGTGGAGGTCTTCCGGCTGGGCCAGGGCCCGTTCCCGCTGCCGTTCGGCCAGAAGAAGGCCGAGATCCTGGCCCATTTCCGCGTCCGGATCCTGCCGGCGGCGCCCGACGACCCGCCGGACACCGTTCATCTCGAGTGCACGCCGATTCCCGGAACCCAGATGGCCGAGAAGTACGGGACGGTGCATTTCCTGATCGACCGCCGGCTCGACCTGCCGGTCCGCGTGCGCACGGTGGAGAAAGCCGAAGGTTATGAAATCGCCGCGTCGTTTCCGGCCGCCGGCATCCGGGTCAACCGCGGCCTGCCGGCCGGCGCGCTGAGCCTGCCGGATCTGCCCGATTTCCAGGTCGACACGGTGCCGCTGCCCCCGCCGGAAGCGCAGTAAACCCCTGCATGGTGCAACAAGGGGGGAACGGGGGCCTGAGAATGGCCAGAAGACGCCCTCCCGCGCATGTCGCCTGAGGTCGCCGTCGGTGACATCCGCGCCCGCCGAAGAGCGGAGAGCCTCTCTCCATTGTTCACTCGCCTCCCGGTAACAAACGAGCCGGCGATCGCCCCCCGGACTGGAAAAACCCGTCCGTCAGGCGACTGCCGGCCCGCTGTGTGCTTTGGCTGCAGGCGATCCTTACGGGATCAGGTTCAGCATGTCGGCGGTCCAGCCGACACCGAGCAGGTGAACCACCACGTCGTGCGCGACCTTCCAGCTGCCGCCGTCGCAGCCGAACTGGCACATGGCGACCAGCGTCGCCAGAGCAACAATCCCTGCCTTCTTCATGGTTTCACTCCTTGTGAAGGAAGACTGACTCGCCCGGCCGCCCCGGGCACCAAACCTGAACCACGACCACCCGCGCCACACGGCCGATCGGCGTCAGGTCACGATTTCGGCAGATTAAGACCCGCATGTCCGTCTTGTCAACCACCTTTCCTTTGAGGCGTCGGCCGGCTGCCCAAAGTCTGGTGGAGCGACCGGCCGTCCGGAACCCCGCAGGGACATCAGAAAAACCTGCAGCCTCGGCATCGGTCAGACCTGTTGCGACCCTGCCGGCTCTACCCGCACCGATGTCGAGTCGGCGAAGGTGATATGTGAGTCATCGACGCCGCGACAACGGCTCCTGAAGGTCAAATTCGCAGGCAGGCTTGCCATGGTCCTCCTGAGCGGACGGCCAATAGTTGCTGAGATTCATATTCCACATGAAGTTACGGATCTACAAGTCGGTCCGCAGGCGCTGAGCGACCTGAGCTGGGCCAAAGGCCCCAGACCCCGAAGACGGATTATCGTCTTGATCTTTGATTTGTGGGTTTTGGATCCGGCGGTTATGGCCGTCTAGTGGGGGGACCTTCAGTTTTCATTCGGTGAGTCCTGATCCGGTTGGAATCCGTGGCGCCCTCAGGGCTGCAGTTCCTGCCGCCAGGAGCCGGGCACGATCTGCAGTTGTGTCGGCGGCTTCTCGCGAAACACGACCTGATCCACATAGAAGCTTGCGACCGGCTGCCCCAGAACGGTATCGATTCTGATCCAGGCATCCTCCAGCGAGCCCGACCAGTCGATATCCGCGTTCATCGTGATGAGGCGGAACTCATCCGTGGTGACGACCTGACCGGTGTTGTCGGTGATGAACTGCCCGGCCGACAGAGTTCCCTTCACGTAGACCGTGAACTTCGCCCGGGTGTTGGATGAGATGCTGCGGACGTAAGCCTCCATCTCGTAGGAGCGGCCGCGGGTGATCCGGCCGACGAGGCTCTGACCGGGGCCGGAGGCCGCGTTGGACCTGCTGTAGACGCCCAGGGAGCGACTGCCCGCGTGGACCGGGCTGTTCTTCGCAACCAGCCTGCAGCCGTTCATGCCCGACCACTGCGCGGGGCCGCGCTCGAACCCCGGGTTGCTCAGCAGGTTCGCCCCGCCGGAAACCGGGGTCCGCAGCAGAACGCTGAGGATCCGCACGGTCTCCTCCCGGGGGTCGGGCATGGTTCTTGTGCCGCGCCCGCAGACCCGCACCGGCGGCGCCGTCTGGCCGACGAACTCGGGCTCGGGCACGATCTTCCAGGTGAAGCGACCGTTGCCCAGCGGCAGTTCGGGCATGTAGATGCCGGCGGGGACGTTGATTCTCCAGTCGGCGTCCAGGGAGATGGCCCGCACCGCGGTTTCCACGCCCGCCTGGGCAAGCAGGCGGGCCTCGGCGGCGTGGGCGACCTGTTCGGCGGTCCGCATGCGGATCCGCCCGGCCCACAGGGCGGCCAGGCTGATGGCCGAGACGATCGCCGAGGCGACGACCACCGCGACGTACGCGGTGCCCGGTCGAGCGCGGGCGTGTCTGCGGCGACGGTTCATGGCCGCACCTCGATGGTCTGGACGGCCGTGGCCAGCCCTCCGCGGCCGTCGATGACCGTCAGCGTCACCACGTAGGTGCCCTCGGCCGCGTAGGTATGCTCGACGGTGCGTCCGCCGGCGACGGTTCCATCGCCGAAGTCCCAGAGGAACGTCAGCATGGCGGCGTCCGCCGCGTCGGCGTCGCCGGAGGCTCCGGCGTCGAAACGCACGCTCAGGCCGCCGGTGCCGGAAACGTCCTCCCACGAGAATCCGGCGGTGGGCGGCGTGTTGGTTTCGGAATCCGGCGGCCCGGGGCTGGTCAGATCGCTGAACGCCGCGGTCCGCAGGGCCGTCAGCGACGCGACTTCCGCGCCGTGGCGGCGTACGGTCACGGTGATCCGCTTGATCCCGAGGTCGGTAGCGGCGGTGATCCCGGGATTCACGGGAGAGCACCAGACCACGGTCACGGACTCCTCCCACCCGGCCATGTCGGACAGGACGGCGCCGGCCTTGTTCTGCGGCGGGCTGGCCTTCCAGCCGTGATAGTCGTCCACGTCGTCGAAGTCGCTGCGGACGGAGGGGTCCTCATCCGCCTCGGGGCCGAACACCGGGCTGGGGCCCGGGTCGAGGTAGGCCTGTTGCAGGATTTCAGCCATCAGCCCGGCGGCGTGCAGGCCGCCGGCGACCCGATCGGTGACGATGGATGCGTTCCGGGCGGCCCGGCCCGCGGCCGAGACCGCGGCCACCATCAGCAGGCCGATGATCACCGAACTGATGGCGACCTCGATCATCGAGAGCGCCCTGCGCCCCGCGGCCGGGCCTCCGGATGCCGGAAACCCGCCTGCCGGAAATCCGACGGTGACGGGTTTCATGGCCCCTCCGCGACGTGAATGGACAGGTCGTCGACCTCGCCGGCCCCGGGCACCTCGGGGTACAGCAGGGCGAACCTGTCGGCCGAGCTCATATCGATCCGGGCGTATCCGAACGTGCCGCGGTCGATGCCGTTGACACGAATATGAACCAGGTCCACCTGAGGATCGATCAGGAGACGCAGTTCAGCGAAATCCGCGGTCAGACAGCGAACGTCGGTCAACAGTTCCTCGGTGCTTTCGTCCGTCTGATGGGAGACCCCCAGCGTCTGGCCGCCCCGGCCGTCGGGTTTGATCCAGGCGTGCAGCACGGCGCAGCTCATGCCGCTCCAGTCGGCGTGGAGTCTCAGATGCATGGCCGCGGATGTGCCGCGAAACCGCAGTCGCACGGTCGTCAGGCCGGCGAAGTCGCTGGGCGGCAGCGTCTGCAGGGTGCGATTCGCCTGCCAGATGCCGCCGACCAGCGAGGCCGGATCGAACAGTCCGTTGGTGACGCAGAAATCGGGCGTGCCGTCGCCGTTGCGGTCGTCACAGGGGTTCTGGTTGAAATCCGCCTCCCAGAGACCGCTGAGCAGTTCGGGTTCGTTCAGCAGCGTGACGGTGGTCGAGGCCCCGCTCGTCGGCCCCGGGCCGGCCGTCACGCCGGCGACCACCGAAGTCGCCCGGTGGCGCGTGACCGCGACCTCCGGTCCGGGCAGCCAGACGAAACCGCGCAGTTCGTACTGCAGGGCCTGATCGGGGATCGAAAACCACGACATGCCGCCGTTGGTGGAGAAGGTCGTGTCGTCACCGGCGGAACCGGCCTCTTCGTCTCCCTTCAGCAGCGCGGTCGCCGAGCCTGCGGCCGCCGCCCCCCGGAAGCAGACGCACACCCCGGCCTCGGGGGAGCGCATCGGCTGGCCGGAAAAGTCGATCGAGCGCCACGCATAGCTGCCGGGCAGGCCGGACTCCGGGACGGAGACGCCGCCCAGCACGGTGGTGGAGGGGCGGACGCCGTCGCCCGGCTCGCGCAGTTCGACCCGCAGCGTCTCGGTGGCCGGTGCCTGGTTCCGGGCCACGACGGCGACGCGCGCCGGCCGCCACCCCGCGGCGCCCGGCGGCAGGATGGGTTCAACGAACTGGCTGACCTGCTGGAGATGGTCGATGGTCAGGTCTTCGTCCTCGCCGAGCGGCCCCGTGGCCGGGACGGGATAGCTGCCCATCACGCTGGCGACCGGCTCTTCCTCCGCCTGGCCGGGATAGGTCTCCGGCTCGGCCCGGAGGATCAGAGCCAGCGAAAACTGCCGCACGTCCGCCAGCAGATTCACGACCGTTCCGCCGTTGAGCTGGCGGGTCAGAGGATCGCCGGGGGTTCCGGACCAGGCGTAGCGGATCCGCTCGGGCCGGCCGTCGCCGTTGCGATCCGGCACCGCGAAAGTGGTGGCCGTGTCGGTATGCTCGAGGAACCAGCTGGCCAGTCGAAGGTCCTCCACGATGGTGTCCAGGGCGGCGGCGGTCCGGGCGGACTGCTCCAGGCGGCTCTCCGGACCGGGCAGAGATCGCGACGCGATCAGCACCGCCGAGGCCAGGCCGACCAGCAGTACGCTCATCACCGCCATGCTGACCACGAGCTCGGCCAGGGTGAACGCCGGTCGGTGACCCGCGGTGCCGCGCCGGTACGTCCAGGCCCGAGGCTGGCCGGTCGAGCTCTCCGGGACACGCGGCGTCCCCGTTCTGCCGGCGGCCCGACCGCCCGCGCCGTCCTGGTGTTTCCGCATCCGTGATGTGTGATGATTCGCGCTCATGCCGCGACGCTCAGTTCACCGCCGTGGGCTCTACGGGAACGTCGGCGTGACCGGTCTCCGGATCGACGGTGACCGTCTTGGAGTATCTGCCCACGCAGATGGTCACGCTGCCGCCGCTGTCGGGGGTTCCGAATCCGTCGAAGACGATGGCGGCGTCTCCCCCGAAATCGACCGCACTGATGGCCGCCCCGTAGGGGGCCTGCCCGAGCTCCACGGTGTAGTCGTCCGGCGAGCCGGGCCGGTCCGGATGGGGCACGCCGGGCAGGTGGTAGCGGTTTGCGGCCGGATGGAAGATCACGCTGCGATCCGCCCCGGCGGCGCGGGCCCGCTGCCGGGCCAGGTCGAGGTCGGCGGCCACACGGCGGGCGGCGACTTCGACGCGGTGGCGGGCCTCGGCGGAGCCGAACCGCGGAATCGCCACTGCCGCCATCACCGCCATGATCACCAGCACCAGGAGCATCTCGATCAGGCTGAAGGCGAGGCGCCCGGGCGTCCGGAGGCTCGGGGATATCCGGCGGCTGGCGTCCATCGGTCTGGATCGGGTGTCGGGTGCTCCCCGGGCGGATCCGGCGGCCGCGTTCCGGAGCCGCTGCCGTTCCGCCGTTTCCATCATCGGCCAGACCCGCCGGCGAATGTGGCACCGCTGCGCGGTCGGCCGCAAGCCTCAGGCCGCACGCCCGATAATCCGCGGCCCCGCGGTCTGCCGGCCACCGCAAGCCCTGGTCCGGGCCGGCGAGGGCAGGCACGGGGCGGGTTCCGGATTTGCCGGATAAATCAGTCGTGAGAGCCCTTCGAGCCGCCGATAACACGGGCCGTAGGGAGGAACCATGTCTGCGATGCAACCTCCGTTCCAGCGGCCGGCGGGCCGGGCGCTGCTGGCCGGGCTGGTCGCCGGCGTGCTGATCGGGCTGGTGGCCGACAGCGTCCTGCAGCCGGCGCTGGCCCAGATTCCCGACTCCGGGCTTCAGCGCAACGAGATGATCGCCCGGCTGGACCGGATCGATCATTCGTTGTCGGCGGTGCTGGACCTTCTGCGCCAGGGCACGATCAAGGTGCAGGTGGTCGAATCGGCCCGCAAGCCCGGCGTGCCCGCAGCCGGGTCCGCAGCGGCAGCACCGGTGGCGCCGGGGGCGCGCCGGCCGGTCGAGAGAACGGACCGAGCCGGTCAGAGGTAGACGCACGGATGCGGGGACTCAAGCTCAACCTGATGGCCCTGCTGCTGGCCCTGCTGGCCGCGGGCCTGGGCCGGGACGGAGCCGCCCAGACGCCGGATGCCCCCGCGCAGGAGTCGGCCGAGCCGGAAAACCCGGGCATGACCGGGAGACTGCTGTCGGCCCTGCGGGAGATGGTGCAGACTGGCCATCCGGCCTCCATGCCTGAGTCGTCGGCCGAACTGCCGGAGGCTGTGGAGCCGCAGGGCGCCTCCGAGGCCGCGCCGGCCGCCGGTTCACCGCCGGGTGGGTCGGTGGCGGTCGGCCCCGACCTACGGGTGGAGATGCACGTGACCGACGTGCCGCTGGGCGAGGTGCTGCGCATGCTCTCGCTCCAGAGCCGCCGCAACATCGTGGCCAGCCCCAGCGTCACCGGCACGGTGACCGCCGACCTCTTCGACGTGTCGTTCGAGGAGGCCCTGGCCGCGGTGCTCATGCCCAACGGCTGCACCTACGTCGAACAAGGGCGCTTCATCTACGTTCAGACCCTGGCCGAACAGGCCGCCGCGCGGACCTCGGCCCGTCGTGAGGCCCCCCAGACCCGCGTCTTTCACCTGAACTACGTGTCCAGCCGGGACCTGGAGCCGGTGATCAAGTCGGCGCTGAGCGAGGAAGGGCGGATCGTGTCCGTGCCGACGGCCGGGGGCGGGGGATCCTCCTCCGAGGGCGCGCGGTCCATGAAGCTGACCGGGCCGGACGTCATCGTGGTGTCCGACACCCCGGACCGTCTGCGCGAGGTGGAGCGGCTGATCGACGAGCTGGACGCGAGGCCCCGGCAGGTGCTGGTCGAGGCCACCATCCTGCGGGCCCAGCTCAACGAGATCAACTCGCTGGGCATCGACTTCAACATGCTCTCGGGCGTCAACTTCGAGACCCTCAACTCCGTCTCGCCGGGCGTCACCGACCTGAACACCGGCCTGCTCCCACGGCCCGAGATGGTCAATACCAACATGACCTGGCGCACGGACTTCAACAACCTCGTGCCCAACGGCGGGTTCACCTTCGGCGTCATCAAGGACAAGGTGGCGGTTTTCATCCGGGCGCTGGAGCAGATCACGGACACGACGGTGGTCGCCAACCCCAAGGTGCTGGCCCTCAACCGCCAGGAGGGCGAGGTGATCGTCGGCCGGCGCGACGGCTATCTGACCACCACGGTCACCGAAACGGTGGCCACGCAGACGGTCGAGTTTCTGGAGACCGGCACCCAGCTGCGTTTCACGCCCTTCATCGGAGACGACGGCCACATCCGCATGGAGATTCACCCGGAGGACAGCAGCGGCGGGCTGAATGAATCGAACCTGCCGTTCAAGCGGACCACCGAGGTGACCACCAGCATCGTGATCCGCGACGGCTACACCATCCTCATCGGCGGGTTGTTCCGCGAAGCCACGCAGGCCAACCGCAGCCAGGTGCCCTACCTTGGAAGCCTTCCGGGCGCCGGGACCCTCTTCGGCACCACCACCGACGAAACCGGCCGCGAGGAGGTCATCATTCTGCTGACCGTCCACATCGTCAAGGACGACGAAAGCTACGAGCGGGCCGGGGCCGGGCAGGCCGGGGAGATCGAGGCGGTGCGGGCCGGCCTGCGCCGGGGACTCATGCCCCAGGGCCGCGAACGACTGGCCGTGGCCCACTACGAGTGGGCCCTGGAGCATCGCCGGGCGGGACGGCTGGACAAGGCCCTGTGGGACACGCGCATGGCGCTGCACCTCAAGCCCGGCTACCTGCCGGCCCTGCAGCTCAAGGAGGAGCTGACGGCCGAGTGCCTCGCGGAGGATGAGGGCAGCATCGTGCGCGACTTCATCGTGCGGCGGCTGCAGGGCGCCGGACCGGGCCGTCCGCCGGCCACCGCCCCGCAGGAGGAGGCGCAATGATGCGCGCAGTGAGGATCGGCCTGTGGCTGCTGCCGGTTGCGGTGCTGCTTGCCGGCTGCGCCGCCGGCGAAAAGCACAAGACCGCCCGCGAGCAGGGCGAGCAGCGCTGGCGCGAGGTCCGGGCGCGAATCAAGCTGCAGCTCGCCCAGCGCAGCTTCGAGGCCCGGCAGCTGGAGGCCGCCGCCGAGCAGTGCGCCGAGGCCCTGGCGCTGGACGCCGCCTGCCTGGATGCCCACCTGCTGATGGCCCGCCTGCGCCTGGAGGAAGGCGAGCTGAGCAAGGCCCAGGCCGCGGTCGAGGCCGCCGCCGCCCTGGCGCCCGAGGCCGCCGCGGTTCACCACCTGCAGGGCCTGCTGGCCGAGCGACGCGGCGATCTGGCGGCCGCGGCCGACTGGCAGGCCCGGGCCACCTCGGCCGATCCGGACAACCTCGATTACCTGCTGGTCTACGCCCAGGTGCTGATGCGCCAGGGGCTGTTCGAACAGGCGGCCGGCGCCCTGGAGCCGCGCCTGGCGGATTTCGACCAGGACCCGGCCATCCACGTGCTGATGAGCCAGACGGCCGCAATGCTCGGTCGCCGCGACGAGGCGGCGCGCCGCTACGCGGCCGCCCTGCGCCTGCAGCCGGAGAACCGGCTGCTGCGCGAGGAGGCCGTCGAGGCCCTGCTGGCCGCCGGACGCTGCCCGGAGGCCGTCCAGGCTGCCGAGCCGCTGATCGAGCGGGATGTCGAGCCCTTCCCGACCGGCGTCCTGGCCCGGCTCGCCGCCGGCCTGCTTGAGCGGGACCAGGCCGGCCAGGCCGTGCGGCTGCTCCGCAAGGCGACCGATGCCCGGCTCTCCGAGCCGATCCTCTGGAGACTTCTGGCCCGGGCCTGCATCGCTGCCGGGGAGGTCGAAGCCGCCACCGATCCGATCGCCCGGGCCATGGCCCTGGACGGCGGTTCGCCGGAGACCCGGCTGCTGCACGCTTATCGACTGCTGCTGGCCGGGCGCCCGCAGGACGCCGCCCGCGAGGCCCTGGCCCTGACGGCCACGCCGACGGCGGCCCCGGCAGCCCGTGCGATCCTCGAGGCCGCTGCCGCCGCGAATCCGGGCCTCCCGGCGCGCGGCGAACAGGCCGGTTCTCCGGGCCAAGGCCGCTCTCTCGCGGAGCGTCCGCAACCCTAGTCTTTCCCGTGCACCCTCCTCACCACCGTCGATCGGGCCGGAGCTGTTTCGGCGCGACGGCGGTGGTTCGCGCCGACCGGGACTGACGATGATGGCGCTGTCGGCGGGCCCGGTCCCCGGCTATACTGGCCCGCGGTCGCCGGGGCCGCGTGCGGCGCGTGGCCGCAGCGCACGCACTGCGACCGCCGGGCATCGACGGGGGACCGGGCGATGGCGCTGCTGTCGGCCGCCATGCTGGACGAGATCGAGCGTCGCCGCGAGTGTATCCGGCGGGTGTGGGACTACCGCCGGGTGGACCACATCCCGGTCATGCTGCGCGTGGAGTCCAATCCCTGGGGCTACTCCACGCGCGACCATTTCCTCGACGGCGACAAGCAGTTCCGGCTGGAGCTGGAGAAGGTCAGACTCTCGCTGGAGCTCGTTCCCGACGACTACATTCCCTCGATGCGTCCGGACGTGGGCTGCGTGGTCATCGAGAGCGCCCTGGGCGGCGAGGTGGTCTTCGGCGAGAACACCGAACAGACCTGCACCATCCGCAGGCCGCTGCTGGCCAGCGTCGACCAGGCTTACGGCCTCAAGCCGCCGGATCCTTTGACGGACGGGCTGATGCCCGAGGGCCTGCGGCGGGTGCGCAGCTTCGTCGAGCGGACCGACGGGCAGGTGCCGGTCTCCTGCCTGGACATGGGCGGAGCGATGAACGTCGCCTTCACGCTCCTGGGCAGCGAGGCCTGCCTGACGGCCATGGTCGAGGCCCCCGAGGCGCTGGAGCATCTGGCCGGCTTCATCACCGATACGTTCATCCGCTTCGCCGAGGCGACCATCGAGGCGGCCGGCGGCATCGACCACGTCACCTGCAGCGACTTTCCCTACTGGTGGCACCCGGAAGGCCGCAAAGGCCACTGCTCCGACGACATCTCGGCGATGTACTCGCCGGCATGCTTCAACCGCTTCAGCAAGCCCTTCAACAACCGCATCTTCCGGCGATTCGGGGGCGGCATGCTGCACAACTGCGGCCCCAACCCCTGCGCCGGAGAATACCTCAGCCACGACCCGCCCATCCGGGCGGTGGACCTGGCCTACCGATACTCCAGCCGCGACCTGCCGGCCCTGCGCAGGGCTTTCAAGGGCCGGGGCGTGATCTACTTCGAGTTCACCGGCACGCCGGCGGAGAACCTGGCCGACTACCGCCATGTGATGGAGTCGCTGGCCCCGGACGTGATCGCGATTCCCTGCCTGACCTGCGGCCCCGACGACGACGTCCGGGGCATCTACGAGGCTTTTCTGGCCATCGCCCGCGAGTACGCGGCCCGCATCGAGTGGCAGGCTCCTTGACGACCATCGCCCGGGGATTCGGGCCGGACGCCGGCGGCTTCAGCAACCGGGCGCAGGATAGCGGCCGTGGCGGTGACAGGCCCGGATCATCGCCACAAGGTTCTCCGGCCGGCAGGACGAGTGAATGCTGTTGGACGAGCTGAGGATGTAGCCGCCCCCGCCGGCGGCGTCGGCGATGGCCCGGCGGACCGCCTCCTCAACCTCCTCGGGCGAGCCGTGCGGCAGCAGTTGCCCGCAGTCGATGTTGCCGATCAGGCACACCCGGTCGCCCACCAGCCGCTTGACGGTCCCCAGGTCCATGCCCGCGGCCGGCTCGATGGGGTTCAGCCCGTCCGGCCCGGCCGAGACGATCATCTCCAGCAGGGGGTAGAGGTTGCCGTCGGAGTGCTTGACGCAGAACGCCCCCTCCTCGTGGATCAGCTCGATCATGCGCCGCAGCCGCGGCAGAATGAACCGGCGGAACATCGCCGGACTCATCATCGGCCCCTGGTTGCCGGCGTAATCGTCGCCAAGGACGATGATCTCCGCGCCGGCCCGGATCGCCGACCGCACGATCTCCATGTTGCAGGCCAGGACCTTGTCCATGACCAGTTCGACCAGCCCCGGCTCGGCGGCCATGTTCATGAGGATGCCGTCCAGCCCCATCAGGTAGGCCGACCACATGAACGCCGCCCGGTGGTGGAAGCAGATCGCCCGCCGGCCCCTGTACCGGGCGACCAGGTCCGGCAGGCGCCCCAGCCGGCCGGGCGCGTGCGGGTCCGGCGGCGTGTATTCCTCGGCGTCCCGCATCGTGCGGATCGGTCCGGCCACGGGGTGCGCGACGGCCTCCGGTCCGGGTCGATAGGTCACGCCCCACTCGTCCACGTACGATCCGTCGGGGTTCTCGCGGATCCGGGCGAAGAACGCGCCGCAGCCCACGCCGTCGGCGTCCAGGCGGTCCATGCAGTCGGCCGCGTCGATGCAGCCGGGCACCGCCGCCCGCGCGACCTTCTCGTCCACCAGGAACTCCAGCACCGGCACCCGGTCGGGAACCTGCCGGCGGAGGGCGGCAAAGACGCGGTCCCGTGAATTCATGGTCTGCGCTCCGTGCTTTCCCGCCCGGCTCCGGCGGGCCTCAGTCGAACACCCGCTTCCCCGGATCGATCAGGCACCAGGCGGCGGCGCCGATCAGGAACAGGGCCCCCATCAGGTACAGCGGGGCGTTCCAGCCCCCCGGCCCCCGGGCCAGATGCAGGACCACGATCGGGCTGAGCAGGCTGCCGATCTGGCCGGAGGTGTTCATCAGCGCGCTGAGCACGCCGGAGTGCTCGCCGGCCACGTCGATGCAGGTCGCCCAGGACGGGGCCAGCGAAAACATGCTCGCGCCCACCGCCGCGCCGATCAGCCAGCCGGAGAGCATGCCCCGGTCGGTGGTCGCGGCCAGGATCATGGCCAGCCCGGCCGCTGCGCAGGCCGCGCCGCCCACGAAGCTCCGTCCGGCCCGCAGCCCGAACCGGCGCGAAGCCAGATCGGTGGCCGCTCCGCCGAGCAGGTCGCCCAGGATGCTCATCATCAGCGGCAGGCCCGCGAAGATGGCCAGTTCCGCCTCGCCCAGCCTGTGGTGCTCGCCCAGGTAGGTCGGCAGCCAGGTCATGCAGAAATAGACCGCGAAGCTGTTGGGGAAGTACATCACGCACAGGGCCAGAGTGTTGCGCCGGGCGAGCAGCCGCCCCCAGAATGCCCAGCCGGTCGGGTGCGGCCCGCCGATATGGCGTTCGGCGAGAATCCGCTCCAGCTCCGCGGCGTTGACCGCGGGATGCCCGGCCGGGTCGTCGCGGTACCAGGCCCGCCAGACCGCCACCCAGACGAATCCGATCAGGCCGAACACCAGGAACACCCCGCGCCAGGTCAGCCGCGGCAGCAGCACGCTCACCAGCAGCGGCGTGAGCCCGCCGGCCAGGTGAGCCCCGGCGAAGAAGATGCCCTGAATCCGCCCCCGCTCCCGCCGCGGAATCCAGCGGGCAAACGTCCTGGCCACACCCGGCCAGGCGCCGGCCTCGCCCGCGCCGAACAGGAAGCGCGTGGCCAGCAGCGAGACGAAGTTGAACGCTCCGCCGGTCAGGATCGTGAAGCCCGACCACCACAGCACGATGCGGGCCAGCACCCGCCGGGTGCCTACGCGGTCGGCCCACCAGGCGGTCGGCACCTCGAAGGCCGCATACGCCAGCGCGAACGCGCTGAACACGTACGCCATCTGCTGTTGCGTCAGGTCCAGGTCCGCCCGGATCTCGTTCTGCATGCACCCGATGGAGACGCGGTCCAGGTAGGTGATCATGGCCAGCACGGTGGCCAGGACGACCACGACATACCGGGCGCGGGTCGGCCGGCCGGCGGATGCGACCGGTCCCGGCGCGATAGATGACATGCATGCGTCCCTCCCACCGGCGGGTCGGCGTCGGCCGCCATGGCCCTCCCCGTTCCCGCCCGCGCGATCCGGCCGCGGCGTTGAGGCCCCGGTCCGGTGCGATCGCTCAGTCCGCCGCGTCGATGCCCAGGACGTTGACCACCGGGCGCTCGCGCCCGTCGCTGGGCCGGTTCAGGATGGTCAACCCGGCTCCGGCAGGGTCGCGCACGGCCATGACCGAACTGCCCCCGCCGTCGAGGTTCACCGCCCGGTCGCAGCCCAGACGGATCATTTCGGCCGCCAGTTCCGCGTAGTTCATCCCGATGGAGACCCCCGGCCGCCGCCCGTCCACCACCAGGATGACCAGCCTGCGACCGGTCTTGTCAAGCCCGACAACCGTGCGCGGGTGGCGGTCTTTGTTTTCCTGCGGCACCGGCTTGCCGTCCCGGACCAGCATCACGTTGCCGGCGATGAGCTGCAAAGCGTCCTCCGGCGGGTGCCCGGACATCTCGATCGACGCCCGGTTGCCCTTGCGGACCACCAGGCAGGGGCGCTTGTCCTTCGACACGGACCACACCCTGCCGTCGGTGACCGCCGGACCGATCGCGCTGGCCCAGACGTCGGGGCGGTAGGCCGGCAGCGTCGTCGGACCCTGCATCTCCCTGCGGACGCTGAAGAAATCGCCGTTGACCACGAGCTCCAGACCCTCCCGTGCGGCCACCCGCGTCGGGACCGCCAGCGTGGCCTCCCACTCGCCGGGTCCGTCGGGATCGGGCCCGCCCGGGCAGACCCGCACCGAGATCGCGGGGTGCCTGAGGTCGACCTCGGCGACGAACAGCCGCATCGGAGGGTCCTGGCGGACCTCCTGCCGAAGAACGATGCCGTCATACGGCCGGCTGGCGGGGCCTTCGGCCGCAAGCCCGGCCGTGAATGCCGGCAGCCATGCCAGGAGAACAGGAAGGATACGACCGCGGCGCAGAGGGCTCATCAGAGCGGTTGTACCACGAGACGCCCCGGGGCTCCAGCGGCCCAGGCTCAGGTGCCGACCGCGCCGGCGTGGCCCGGCCGGTCGGTGCTGCTGTTTGAGGCCTTGCGAAGCGGCGAGGGTCCGGGTTCGCCGGCCTGCACGCGTGCGAGCCTTGACCGGGCCGCCGGAAAGCAGGGGGGACTGCCCGTCGGCATCGCCGCCCGCGGCAGGCCCGCGGCCGGTCAGCGGTCGATGGTATTGGAGGGCACCAGGGCCGCGGCGGGGGTCTCGGCCGTGGCCGCCTCGAGCAGCGCCAGGGCCAGCGAATCGGCCCCGGTGAGCGTTTCGTAATGGTCGGTCTTCACGCTCGCCCTGGGCAGCGGGCGGTCCTGCCAGAATGTCCGCACGGCCTCGGCGGCCCGCTGCCGGGCGCGGTCCAGAAAGCTTCTGTCGCCTGAGAGCCGGTGTGCGATCAGCTCAAGCGAGATGACCTGGCCGGCGACCAGGGGCCAGGTGTCCCGCGCCGGGTCCGGCCGGCGGTCGGCGTACGCCGCGGCGGCCGCCAGGATGAGCCGGCGGTACTCTTCCCGTGGCACCTGCCCGTGGCGTGCGGCGCATAGCAGGCCGGCCATGGCCGTCGTGGCCTGGCCTCCGGTGTCGCTCCAGATGACCGTGCGGGCCTGAAGGCGGTGCTCGCCGATCTCGGACACGGCCTCGCCGGTGGCCTGGAAGGCGCTGACCACGAAGCCGCGTCCGGCCGGATCGTGATCCAGGGCGAGGAAGGCCCGGTCCTCCGCCGCGCCGAAGGCCCGCAACCGGTCGGCCGGCTCCGGCGGCACATCCCCGGCCGCGTCGTGGCACTCGATGGCCATGGACATCGAGCTCAGCGGCCAGGCGACGACGTCGTTGGCCCACGCCAGAAGGAGCCCCGTCTCGGGGTGCCGCCTGGCATCGTAATGCCGCAGGAGGACGTCGATGAAGTGCAGGTACCTGCGGTCCTGCGTGTGGCGGCAGGCCTTGGCCCAGGTCCGGATGTACATGCCGGCGTGACGCGGGAGGTCGTAGTCCCTGCCCGGATGGTGCTGGTGCGGCCAGGCGTGCCGGTCGAAATCCCCGGTCTCGTGGTCGGCGATCTGGTGCTCCCACAGCCCGGTGGCGAAGCGGGCGCAGCCCTCCGGGGCCAGTTCCCAGCAGCGGTCCCACAGCATCCACGGGCGGCCCATCTCGTGGAGGGGCACGCGGCAGCGGGAGGCGCGTTCGTCCTGGACGACCTGCCAGCTCATGTGCTCGCCCCACGGAAGCAGGCCGGTCTGAGGCCAGGCCGCGTGGGTGAAGAACCACCGCAGGGCCGTGTCGGCCGCCTCGGGGTAGCGCGGTTCGCCGGTGATCTCGCCAAGCGCGTACAGCAGCCGCAGCAGATTCTCATCGTGAAAGAGATTCGCCCCCACCAGCGGCCCGCCGGCTGCCCCGACGCGATCCATGTCCCGCACGCCGGCCGGAGGGGCGGGGCAGGTCGTCAGCGGCTTGAGCGTCTCACGGTCCAGCGCGCTGAGGAACAGCAGGGTGTGCCGGGGGCCGTACACGTCACGGCCGTGCTCGATCATGGCGTCGGCGTAGCGCTTCACGACCGCCATGAGCCCGGCCGGTCCGGCCGGCGCGGTCGCCGGACCGTCGGCCAGGCAGACCGCTGCCACGGTCGCCCCCCCCAGCCCGACAAGGACCGGTGATGCTTTCATGATGTCCTCTGCCGCGCATCCCCGCCGGCCGTCGTGCCGGGCCCGCGGGCTGGCCCCGGCGGGCAGGGGACCGCCGGCCACCGGCGGCGCGGGGTTCATGCGGGCCCGAGCCGCCGTGCCTGTCAACGTGTCAGTCCGCGGGCCTCGTCGCGGATGGCCAGGAGGTCCTTCATCACGTTGTGGGGCGACCTGGGGTACGTGGTCGTGCCGAAGGAGTCGTGCAGCTGGCGGTAGAGTGCAAACAGCCGGTTGTAGACTGCATGACGCCGGCGGTCGGGCCGGTACACGGTCTTTTTGAGCCCGCACATCTTCGCCTGGGCGGCCTGCACCGAATCGTAGCCGCCGGCGGCGCGGCCGGCGACGACGGCGCCGAAGATCGCCGCGCCCAGCGCGCAGGTCTGGGCCGAGCGGCTGATCCGCATCGGCCGGCCGGTCACGTCGGCGTAGATCTGCATGACGAAGGGGTTCTTCTCGGCGATGCCGCCGCAGTTGATGACCTCGCGCACCTTCACGCCGTATTCCTCGAACCGCTCCATGATCACGCGGGCCCCGAAGGCCGTGCCCTCGACCAGGGCGCGGTAGACCTCCGCCGGCGTGGTGTGCAGCGTCTGGCCCACCAGCAGACCCGTCAGCCGGGGATCGGCCAGAACCGTGCGGTTGCCGTTGTTCCAGTCCAGAGCCAGCAGGCCGGAGGCCCCCGGCGGGATCCGCGAGGCCCTGGCCGACAGCTCGGCGTGGGCCCGCTCGCCCTTGTCGAAGTTGTTGACCCACCAGTTGAAGATATCGCCGACGGCCGACTGCCCGGCCTCCAGGCCGAAGAACCCCGGCACGATCGATCCGTCCACGATCCCGCACAGGCCGGGAATGTCGCGCAGCGGGCGGTTGTTGGGGTGGATCATCATGTCGCACGAGCTGGTCCCCAGGATCTTGACCAGCGCGCCGGGCCGGATGCCGGCGCCGACCGCCCCGAGGTGGGCGTCGATCGCCCCGACGGCCACCGGAATGCCCGCCGGCAGCCCCAGCTTTCGGGCCCAGGCCGGGCACAGATCCCCGGCCCTGGTGTCGGAGGTGAAGGCCTGCTGGTAGGTGCCTTTGCGGCGAAGCTCGCCCAGCCGGCGGTCGATGAGGTCGAGGAACTCGGCCGCCGGCAGCGACCAGCTCTCGTGATACATGGCCTTGTGGCCTGCGGCGCAGACGTTGTGCTTCCAGGTCGACGGATCGCTGTTGCCGGTCAGCACCGCCGGGATGTAGTCGGACTGCTCGACCCAGTAGCGTGCCGCCTTCATCACCTTCGGGGCGACGCGCAGGCAGCGCAGGGCCTTGGACCAGAACCACTCGCTGCTGTAGGTTCCGCCGCACTTGGCCAGGTATTCGGGGTGGTGCCTGGCGGCGACGGCGGTGATCTCGGCGGCCTCGGCGAAGGCGGTGTGGTCCTTCCAGAGCCACGCCTGGGCGTTGAGGTCGCGGCGGAACGCCGGCAGATCGGCCAGCGCCCGTCCGGAGGCGTCCACCGGCAGCGGGGTGCTGGCGGTGGCGTCCACGCCGATGCCGATGACGTGTTCCGGGCGGAAACCGCGGACCTTCGCGGCCGAGCGCAGCGCCGCCCGCGTGCAGCGTTCCGCCGCCTCCAGCCAGTCCGAGGGCCTCTGGCGGGCGACGTTGGGGTCGCGGGCTTCCAGCAGGATCCCGGCCTGGCCACCGGCGTATCCGTCCACTGCCGTGGCAATCTCCTCCCCCGTCCGGCAGTCGACGATCAGGGCCCGTGCCGAGTTGGTGCCGAAGTCAAGCCCCAGAGCGTAAGCGCCTGGCATGAGGTGTGTCTCCCGTGAAAAACGCGGTCCTCCGCGGCCCGGACTGTCCGGGCCGCGGGGGGGGGGGGGGGGGGGG
>CAZSYS010000001.1:0-17554 GCA_964611365.1 uncultured Planctomycetales bacterium | reverse complement strand
CCTCCCCCGCGGCCGGCGAGCTGTCCGTCCGGCCGCTTATTCCGGTTCGGTGGTCGAGCCGAGGTCCTTCCAGTGCACGACCCGCGGCTCGAAGGCGTTCTTGACCGGGTCGACCATCGCCATCCGGCCCATCATGCACATCAGCGTGCTGACCCGGCCGGTCTCGGCATTGGCGCTGGGCTTCCGCCGGCCTCCCGAGCGGATGTTGGCGACGAAGTCCTGCAGCGACTCGGGCGTGCCCATGTCCCATTGCTTGCCGCTGGCCACGCCGACGCGCTGCTCCTTCTCGTCGCGCCCGTAGTACATGCCCTGGTTCAGGTCCACCGCGCCCTTCTCGCCGAAGACGGTCAGAATCTCAGCGTCGTAGCGCCCCGGCAGCAGCCACAGGTGGGTGTAGGAGAACAGCGTGCCGTCGGGGAACCTGAAGACCGTGGCCGAGTGCGTTTCGGAGAAGACGTTGGGGCCCTCGGGGCGCGGATTCTGGGCGGAGGCCATCGAGACGCAGGTCACCGGATGCTGCTCCTTCATCACCCAGGACATCACGTCGGTGTGGTGCGTGGCCTGCTCGACCAGCCGCCCGCCGTCGCGGGCGACCAGCCCCCCGCTGGGATCGTTGGACCAGTGCCAGCCGCCCGGCCTGAAGGTCACCCGCCCGAGGATGCCGTCGTGGATCGCCCGGATCGCCGACACGTACCCCGGGTGGCAGCGCCGCTGCGTGCCGATCTGGAAGATGCCCTTGGACTTCCGGGCCGCCCGGACCATGGCATCGACCTTCTCGACGGTGGTGTCCATCGGCTTCTCGCAGTAGACGTGGAAGCCCGCCTCCAGGACCGGCACGGCCACCACCGCGTGGCTGCACGGCTCGGTGGCGATGATGATGCCGTCGGGGCGGACCTTGTCCATCATCTCCCGGAAGTCGGTGAACCCCTCGGGGTTGTCCCGCTGCGCGTCCTTCCGCCCGGCCTCGATCCGCTCGGGCTTCAGGTCGCAGATCGCCGCGTGCACTGCGTCCGGGCAGGTTTCCAGCATGTGCTTCATCAGCCCCGAGGCCCGGCCGCCGTAGCCGATCCAGCCGATCCGGACTTTCTCATGGGCCGGATACCCGCGAGCCGCCCCGGCCGCCAGCGACAGCGCCGGCAGACCCGCAGTCGCACGGCGGATGAATGAACGACGCGACCACCTCTGCGACATGACCGCCTCCTTCGTATGAGTTCGATGACGACCCGGTCCCCGTACGGCCACCGGTCGTGCCGGATGATACCCCAAAGCCACGGGCCACAAAACCCCGCCCGACGGCTCTTGACCCGGCGCCGATGGGCCCGCATCATCCCGCGCCATGGATTCCGGGGAAGGCTCACGGACCTGCGGCACAGCAGAACAGGGGCGGCCGGCGGGTTGCCGCCGGATGGTCACGGCCCTGCTGCTGGCCGGTCTGCCGGCCGTGGCCCTGGCCGGCATGTGGCGGCTGGGCGGCGTGTCGGCCCTGGAGGACGACCTGCTGTACTACCTCCCGGTCCGGGAGTACATCGGCCGCTGCCTGGCCGCCGGCCAACCGCCGCTGTGGAACCCGCTGGTGTCCATGGGCACGTCCGTGGCCGCCGATCCTCAGGCCGGGCTGTGGTACCCGGCCACCTGGCTGTTCGCCCTCCTGCCCTGGCAGGCCGCCTGTCCGCTCAACATTCTGCTGCATTTCGTGCTGGCCGGAGCGGGTATGTATCGCTTCCTGCGGGCCTGCCGGCATGAGGGGTCGGCGGCGCTGCTGGGGGCTCTGGCTTTCCAGATGGGCGGGTTTGCCGTCGCCCACCGGGCCCATCTGACTATCCTGCAGGCGGCCGCCTGGCTTCCCTGGATGCTGTACGCCTGGCAGCGTTACGCCGACGACGGCCGGCCGCGGCACCTGCGCCTGGCCGTCGCCGCGACGGGCCTGCAGCTGCTCGTCCAGCACCTGCAGGTTTCGGCCATCTCGCTGACCCTGCTGGCCGCCTATGTGCTCGCGGTGCTCGCCCCGCGCCGGCCGTCGCTGGGGTGGAGGTTCCCATCGGCGGTCTGCCTGGGCACGGCCCTGGCCGCGGTGCAGATCATCCCCGCCTGGCGCTGCTTTGCCGCCAGCGGCCGGGCGATGCCGGCGTATCACCTCTTCATCGAGAATGCCTGGCACCCGGTCTCGGCGGTGCTGCTGCTGTTCCCCATGCTGATGGGGGCCCGCACGCCGCTGGAGGGCTGGACGCAGCCGTGGTGGGGACTCTCGCACTTCTGCGAGCAGTCGGCCTACGCGTCGGTGGTCGTTCTGACGCTGGCGGCGTCGTCCCTGGGGCTGCTGAGAAACCCGGCCGGCGGATTCCCGCGGGCCGGGGGGCGGATCGACCGGACCATCGCCTTCTGGTGGCTGGCCGTTCTCGCGGCCCTGCTGCTGGCTCTCGGCGACGCGACGCCGCTGGGAAGGCTGCTGTTTCACGTCCCCGTCTACCGCAACTTCCGCGCCCCGGCGCGCTGGATCCTGGTGTGGTCGGTGGCCATGCCCGTGCTGGCATCCGCGGCAGCCTCCACGATGCTGAAAACGGCCGGACGGCTCGATGGCCTCTCCCGGCACGTGCGCAGAGCGGCGACCTGCTCGATTCCGCTGGCGGCCGCCGGATGCCTGGCGGCTTTGGCGTCGGCCCGGTGGCGCATCGACGAACTCACGCGGCGCTACGGCGACTGCTACGACGCCGCCCGCGTGCTCCACGGGCTGCGCGAGGCGGCCAGGTGGGACAATCCGGCGGTGCTCTGGCCGCTGATTCTGATCGCGGTCGGCGCATGGCTGATTCGGCGCTGGGCCCGCAACCCGCGGACGGGCACCTGGGCGGCTGTGCTCCTCCTGGCGATGGTGGACCTGGCCGTCGTCGCCGGCCTGGTGGACATCGACCGGCGCACGTATGAAAGGGCCGACCTCATGGAGCCGCCGCCGCTGGCCCGGGCCATCCGCTCCGCAGGAGAGCAGACCGGCCGGCGACTCCTGGTCCCGCGCGCCCAGGCGGACTACGCCCGACCGCTCGAAGTACTCAGCCCCCAGATCAACGTGCTCTGGAGTATCCCGGTCTTCAACGGCTACGGCCCCCTCGGGTCGCTGGCCGGACGCATGCTCTTTCAGCTGGCCCCCTGGGGAGCCAGCGAGGGCATGCTCGAACTGCTGCGCAACCGGCCGCTGATGCGGGCTATGGGGATCGGCTTCCTGGCGGCGCGAAGCCGGCAGGAGCGGGAGCTGATCGACGCGGCCTTGACGCCGGCGATCGAGGACGCGCCGGCCGTCTGCCTGTTCGAGGCGCAGCCGCAGCCCGCCCCGGTGGTCGCCGGGCAGGACCTGCTGTGGCCGGTGAAGCTCGACGGGCCAGGCCTTTACGAAATCTGCCTGGAGGTCGAGCCGGTGCCAGGGGAGGCGGGGCGATGGTTCCTGCGTCTGGAGACCGCCCAGGCCCGAGGGTTGACCGCCACCCGCTGCTACGAGCCGTCCGACCTGGCCTGTGGACCCAGACGGCTGCGTCCGTTGTTCCGCGTCGATGAGCAGACAGCCGAGGCGGTGGTCCGTGTCAAGGCCGAACGCGGCCGGCCGGTGATTGTCCGACAGGCCAGCCTGCGGCGGATCACCGGTCCGGTCGTCCCGGCCCCACGGGAAGCTTCCGGGGGAACCGGCGGCTGGATCCGGCACCCGGGCATCGACGCCGGGATCGACCTGTGGGAACTGCCCGAGCCGGCCCCTTTGGCCTGGCTGGCCGCGGGAGTTGAACAGGTCCGGGGGCTGGCTCAGGCGGTGGCCGCCCTGGAAGCCTGGAGCCGGACGGATGTGCCCCCGCTGACTGCCGTCGTCGAGGGCCTGCCGGCGGATTACCCGGCCACAGCCCTGCGAACGGGACGCGTGCGGATCGACCGGGCCCGCGGGCACGAGATCCTGCTGACGGTGGATGCGCCGGACGGCGGCCTGGTGGTCTTCAACCAGACCTGGGACCCCGGCTGGTCGGCCTGGGTCGACGGCCAACCCCGTCCCATCCTGAGGGCCAATGCCGTCTGCCAGGGCGTCGTGGTTCCCCCCGGGGGCTGCCAGGTCCGGTTTGCCTACCGCCCGGCGGGTCTGGGGGTCGGTCTGGCGATTTCTGGGGCCGCCGTGGCGGTCCTGGTCCTGGGCTCCGTCGCGGGGCGGCGGGACGCTAAACTTTTGCCCCGTCCGGACGTATAACTGCCTGGTGCCCCCTGGTCGCCGGGAGTCGGGCGGATGGAGCCCGGATCGGGGATCGCGGCTGACAGGTCTCGGGGCCATCGGGCGTCTAACGTCTGGTGTAAGGATCCGTCCGGAGCCGGGCGGATCGCAGGCCGGATTCTGTGAGCATTCAAGACGTCCGCACAGGCCGGGCGCATCAACAGGAGGTTTCATCGATGACAGGTTCGCAGAGGCGTTGGCTGGCGGTGGCCGCGACGGTTGCGGTCGCGGTGGCGGGCGTGGGATTCCTCGGCATGGGCGGTTCGGGTACGGCCGGGGCGGTCGAGGCGGCCCCGGCGGTGCCGCCGGAGCAGTTGGCCAGAGTCGAGGGGCTCTCGGAGGTCTTTCGCGCCGTTGCCAGCAGTGTGCAGCCGGCGGTGGTTCAGATCACCACCCGGGCGGAGGCCAAGCGCGAGTCCCGGCGCGGGGGCCGTCGCGGGATGCCGGAGGACCTGCCGGCGCCGTTCCGCGAGTTTTTCGAGGAGCGCGGCTTCCGCTTCCCCGAGCCCCCGACGCGTCAGGGCAGCGGCAGCGGCGTGATCGTCGATGCCGCCAAGGGGTTCATCCTGACCAACAACCACGTCGTCGGCGGCGGAGACGGCGAGGAGCTGAACGTGCGCATCGACGTCCGGCTGGCCGACGGACGCTGGATCCGCAACGCCAAGGTCGTCGGCCGCGATCCGAACACCGACCTGGCCCTCATCCAGATCACCGCCGACAACCTCAAGTCGCTGCCCATCGGCGACAGCGACAAGGTCCAGGTCGGCGACTGGGTGCTGGCCATCGGGGCCCCGTTCGGACTCGACCAGACCGTGACCCAGGGCATCATCAGCGCCAAGGGGCGCAGCAACGTGGGCATCGTCGCCATGGAGGATTTCATCCAGACCGACGCGGCGATCAATCCCGGCAACAGCGGAGGTCCGCTGGTGAACATGCGCGGCGAGCTGATCGGGATCAACACCGCCATCGCCACCAGCGGCGGCGTCCGCGGCTACATGGGCGTCGGATTCGCGATTCCCACCAGCATGATCCGCCAGCTCCTGCCGGACCTCGAGGCGGGGCGCGAGATCGCCCGCGGCTACCTGGGCGTCAAGATCGAGGGGCTGGAGAACACGGTCGGCCTGGCCAGGACCTTCGGCCTCAAGGAGGACAAGGGCGTCCTGGTGCAGGAGGTGTTCTCGGACCCGCCCACCCCGGCCTCCAAGGCCGGACTGAAGCCCGAGGATGTGATCCTGGCGTTCAACGACAAGGAGCTCGCCTCGGCCGATGAGCTCCGCAAGCTCGTGGCCGCCACGAAGCCCGACACCGAGGTCAAGCTGCGGGTGTGGCGGGACGGAAAGGAGATCACGATTCCCGTCGTGATCGAGAAGCAGCCCAAGGACTTCTACACCTGGGGCGGGCGGGACGAGGGTCGCGGCGGGAGCGGCGGCGAGGGCGAGGAGGCCGGCGAGCTGAAGCTCGACGCCCTGGGCATCACCGTCCAGCCGGTGACCGAGGAGCTTGCCCGCGAGCACGGCTGGGAGTACGACGAAGTCAAGGGCATGCTGATCGTGACCGAGGTCGAGTCGCTCGGCGAGGCCGCGGCCATGGCCGTGCGGCCGGGCGACCTGATCATCAGCGTGCAGGGCAAGCCGGTCAAGACGCTGGCGGCGCTGAAGGAGGCCCTGAGCCCCCAGGCCCTGGCCGAAGGCGTGCGAATTCGCGTCAAGGGCGAGTACGGCACGCGCACGCTGCTGTTCCAGATCAGTCCCTGACGTGCCGGCCGCCGGAGGCGGTGCGGATCGCGGTGGTCGCGCCGGCCGGCGCGTGCGGCAGGGCCGGTGCGTGCAGTGCGGTCGAAACACCGGTCGCAGGGCGCACACCGGTCGCAGGGGGCGTCGGAGCGGGCCGCCTCGTCGGCCGGCAGGCAGGGCCGGCGGTCCGGGCGGATGCGTGGGGCGGTCAGGACGACCGGGAGCCCGGCGAACGCGCGCGGCCGTGCAGGAATGCGTTGAGCCGCTCGAACATCCGGCTCCGTTCCTCGGGGCGGCTTTCCAGGAACTGCAGGATCGCAGCGGCCACCACCTTTTCCTTCACGTATCCGGATTTCGCGCAGTCCTGATCGAAGGCGTTCACCAGCTTGGCCGGCAGGTAGTAGGATCGCTTGGGTTTCGGGGTGTTCTGCATGCCTCGTTCCTCGCGCGCCGGCCCGCGGCCCGTGCCCGTCCGGGCGTGGATGGGCAAACGTGACCGCCGCCGGCGTCGGGGGATGCGCGGCGGCGAGCCGTACGTGCCCGCCGGCGGAGCCGGTTCGACGCGGGGGGCGCCCCGATGCCCGGGTGGCTGGCGGGCATTATGGCCGGGACAGTCGGCAGTGTCCAACGTTCCCCCATCACTTTCTGTCCTGCGGTCTGTGCCCCGCACGGCCGCGGGTGCGGTCGGCCGGCGGCGGTTGACTTGCCGGCGGCGCGGACTATAATCGCCGCCGCTCTAAACACGCCGGCCATTGATGTTTGCGCGCCACCATGCGCGGCGGGGCGCGCGGCCCGGACGGCATGCGAGCGCGTCGGGTTCGAGATCCTGGACCGCCCTAGCTGAGGTTGACGCCCGGTGCGATGCCTGCGCAGGCCGGTGGCTCGAGTTTTTCTGGCCGCGGCACTGTGGTGCCTGCCGGCGGCGGCGCAGGTGCCGTCGCTGGTGCCGCTGGATGACGCCTCTGAGACCGAGGCCCTGGCCCCGGTCGGCGTGACCCTGGCGGCGCCGGAGTTCTTCGGCAACTACGCTCACGTCTGGAAGCTCGGCACCGGCGAGCAGGTCATCCAGTACTACGGCGACTTCGCCGTCCACCTCGGCGAGCGGCGTCTGCGAAGCCGCGACGCGGTGGTCTGGATGCAGCGGTGCCTCTGGCAGGGGCAGAGCTACTTCCACTTCGACGTGTTTCTCTCGCGGCAGGCCTGGATCCGCGACGGCGCCGGCACGGTGACCACCGGCCCGACGCTGCTGGTGACCTTCAACACCTCGCAGCCCCCGCAGATCGCCGCGGACGTCTTCACCGAGGAGCCGTCCGACCGTACCGGGCTGTATGCCGAGGCGGCCGCCGTCCGGGCCGGAATCCTCGACCGGGGCACGGCGGCGACCGGACCGGCGGAAATGCAGGTGATCGAACCGGGCTCTGCGCCGCAGGCCCCGCGGCCCCGCCCCAGACCCATCGTCCGCGTGCGCTGGAAGGGCGACGTGGTCGTGGATCGCCAGCGTAACATCGCCACCCTGACCGGCGACGTCTACCTCTCCCAGGGCCTGCTGGACAGCCGCGAATTCCTCGAACTCCGCGCCGACGCGGCGGTGCTGTTCCTGGCCCCGCGGCAGGAGCAGGACTCCCCGGCCCCCCCGCCGGGCGAACCGGTCGCCCCGGCCCTAGAGCCGATCGCGGCCGGGGAAACCGCTCCCGGCGAGGGCGCCCTGGCCGATCTCGGCGGACCGGGCGCAGGAGCGGTCGCCGGCGTGTACATGCGCGGCGACGTGCTCATGAGCCGCGGGGATCGCATGATCCGTTCGCCGGAGCTCTACTACGACTTCCAGAACAACCGGGCGCTGATCATGGACCCGGTCATGCGGGCCATGGTGCCGGACCGGAACCTGCCGATCTACGTGCGGGCCGTCCAGGCCCGGCAGCTGTCCGCCAGCGAATACGTGGCCAGCAGGGCCCGCATCAGCACCAGCGAGTTCTTCACCCCGCACGTGCACCTGGGGGCCGAGACCGTCTACCTGACCGACGCCACGCCGCGCGACGCCGCCGGCCGGATCACCGGCGTGGAGGCCGGCACCTACCGGGCCTACCACACCACGCTCAACCTCGAGGGCGTCCCGGTGGCCTACTGGCCGTACAGCGCCGGCGACTTCCGCACCGGCGAAACCGGCCTGCGTTCCCTGCGCGTGGGCTACGGCGACGATTTCGGCGCCGCGGTCGAGTCCAAGTGGTACCTGTTCAACCTGCTGGGGCTGGAGAAACCCCAGGGCGTCGATGCCCTGCTGCTGGCCGACTACTTCAGCAAGCGCGGCCCCGGGGTCGGGCTGGATGTCGACTACAAGCGCGAGAACTCCTACGGGCTGTTCCGCAGCTACTACATCCACGACACCGGCGAGGACGACCTGGGACCCTTCCGCGACGGCACCGTCGAGGATTCCGACCGCGGCCGGATCACCTGGCGGCACCGCCAGTTTCTGCCCGACGGGTGGGAACTGACCCTCGAGGGCTCCTACATCAGCGACGACCACTTCCTCGAGGAGTACTTCCGCCGGGAATTCGAGACCGAGAAGGACCAGGAAACGCTGGTCTACCTCAAGAAGCAGCGTGACAACTGGGCTTTCACCGCTCTGACCCAGTGGCGGATCCACGACTTCCTGACGCAGACCGAGCACCTGCCGGACCTGGGCTTCCACTGGATCGGCGAGCCGCTGGGCGGGCTGGCCAGCCTCTACCACGAGTCCCGGGCGGGATTCGTGCGCTACCAGCCCGACGAGCGCCGCTGGTTCAGCACCCGCCGGCCGGGCGACAACGACGTCGAGAGCGATCTGACCGCCAGGGCCGACACCCGCAACGAGATCGACTTTCCCCTGCGGCTGGGCAACGTGAACATCGTCCCCTGGGCCATGGCCCGCGCCGGCTACTGGGACTCCAGCCCGCGCGACGGCTCCCTCGGCCGCCTCCTGGGTCAGGCCGGGGTGCGGGCCGGGTCGCAGTACTGGCGGCTGTACGACTCGGTCGCCAGCGAACTTCTGGACCTCAACGGCATCCGCCACGTGGTCCGCCCCGAGGCCACCGCCTGGGTGGCCGCCTCCAACAAGGACAGCTTCGACCTCTACCCCTTCGACGACGGCGTCGAGGACGTCGATGACTTCCACGGCGCGTCCCTGGCCCTGCGCCAGCGATGGCAGACCAAGCGCGGCGGCCCCGGCAACTGGCGGCTGGTCGACTGGATCCGGTTCGATCTGGAACTCAATCTCTTCGGCGGCGAACCCGACATTGTCGGGCCCATCGGACGGTTCTACGAGCACCGCCCCGAGAACAGCAATCCGCGCAGCCATGCCCGGGCCGACTTCATGTACCGCCTCAGCGACACCATGGCCCTGCTGGCGGACATGAACTACGACCTGGAGGACGGAAAGCTCTCCCTGGCCAACGTCTCCTACGTGGTCGAGCACAGCCCCAGGTACGCCTACGCCATCGGCCTGCGGCGCATCGAGCACACCGACTCCACGCTGGCCGGCTTCGGCAGCAACTGGCGGCTCAACGAGAAACATACCCTGGCCCTGCGGGCCTACTACGACCTGGAGCGCAGCGAGCTGGAGATGTTTGACGTCACCATCGTGCGGAAGTTCCCCAGGTGGTACGCCGGGCTGACCTTCGAGGTCGATGAGATCGAGGACAGCATCGGCGTCAGCGTCTCGGTCTGGCCGGAAGGAGCTCCCGGGCTGGCCCTGGGCAACCGCAGATACAGCGAGCTCAGCGAGACCACGGCCGTCCGCGCCGAGGATTGAGCCGGGGCCCGGCCCGGCGGAGAGCCGCAAGGACCGCACGGGCCGACCTCCGGGCCCCGGCGGCGCAGCCGTCAACCCGTCTTTCCCCCGGTCGGTCCGCCCCCTCCGGCCGGTCCGGTTCCGCGGGGCGGGAGACACAGGCATGTCCGCACGGAAAACAATGCTGGCGCTTCTGCTGGTCCTGCCGGCGGCGGCCGCGTACGCCGCCGACGCGGCGAATCCGGATCCGTATGCCGCCGAAACCGCCGAACAGCGCGACGCCCGCATGAAGTGGTGGCGCCAGGCACGCTTCGGCATGTTCATCCACTGGGGCGTCTACGCGGTGCCGGCCGGCGTCCACCAGGGCAAGCGGGTCGAGGGCATCGGCGAGTGGATCATGAACCGGGCGAAGATCCCGGTGGCCGAGTACCGCGCCTATGCCCGGCAGTTCAACCCCGTCCGGTACGACCCGGACGCCTGGGTCGCGCTGGCCCGGCAGGCGGGCATGAAGTACATCGTGATCACCTCCAAGCACCACGACGGCTTCGCCCTTTTCGACTCCGGCGTGACCGACTGGGACGTGGTCGACGCCACGCCCTGGGGCAGGGATCTGCTCAAGCCGCTGGCCGAGGCCTGCCGCCGTCAGGGCATGAAGCTGGGCTTCTACTACTCGCAGGCTCAGGACTGGACCCACCCCGGCGGAGCGGCCTGGGGCGGGCACTGGGACAAGGCCCAGGACGGCGACATGGACGCCTACATCCGGGACATCGCCGTGCCCCAGGTGCGGGAAATCCTCACCCGCTACGGGCCGCTGGCGGTGCTGTGGTGGGACACGCCCAGAGACATGACCCGCCCCCGCGCCGAGATGCTCATCGGCCTGCTTCGGCTCCAGCCGGGCATCATCCACAACAACCGCCTCGGCGGAGGCTTTCCCGGCGACACCGAGACCCCCGAGCAGTTCGTGCCGCCCACCGGGTATCCCGGCGGCCGCGACTGGGAAACCTGCATGACCATGAACGACACCTGGGGGTACAAGAGCTGGGACGACAACTGGAAGAGCACCACGACGCTGATCCGCAACCTGGCGGACATCGCCAGCAAGGGCGGCAACTACCTGCTGAACGTGGGCCCGACCGCCGAAGGCCTGATCCCGCAGCCCTCGGTGGACCGGCTCACGGAGATCGGGCGCTGGATGGCGGTCAACGGCCGGGCCATCCACGCCACCGTCGCCAGTCCGTTCCGGCGGCTGCCCTGGGGCCGCTGCACCCGCAAGGTCGCCCCCGACGGGGACGTCACGCTTTATCTGCACGTCTTCGACTGGCCCGCCGACGGCCGGCTGGAGGTCCCCGGCCTGAAAAGCCCGGTGCACAAGGCCTTCCTGCTGGCCGACGATGCCAAACGCCCGCTGGAGGTCTCGTCCGGGCAGGACGGTCCGGTGATCCGGGTTCCCCCGGCCGCCCCCGATCCGGTCTGCTCGGTTGTGGTCTGCAAGATCGAGGGCCGGCTGGAGGTCGAGGAATCGCCGCTGGTCCCCGGGCCCGATGGCAGGCTGATCCTCCCGGCCGCCGAGGCGAATCTCGTCGGCGGCACGTTCCGCCTGGAGATGCACCACGGCGGGTCCCATGTCGGCCACTGGACCGACCCCGGCGACCAGCTCAACTGGCTGATCCGCCCGGCCCGCGCCGGGGCCTGCGAGGCGACCCTCGAGGTCGCCGCGCCCGAGGCCGGCGTGTGCGAACTGGCGGTCGGCGACCGGATCCTGCGAATCGCCGTGGACGCCACCGGCGGCTACGGGGAGTTCCGGGCCCTGCCGGCCGGCCGCATCGAACTTCCGGCCGGGCGCTGCACGCTGACGCTCCGGCCGGTCCGCGACGGCTGGAAGCCGTTCAACCTGCGATCGGTGACGCTCGCACCGGTGCCGTGAACCCCCCCGGCCCCCGGTCCGGCCGGAGGCCGTCAGCCCGGCGGCTTCATGCAGGACAGGATTTCGGACACCGATACGAAGGCGATGCTCGTCGTGCTGTCGGCCATGGCGTAGGGAATGATCAGCCGGTCGCCGTGCAGCAGCGCACCGCACGAGTAGACGACGTTGGGAACGTAGCCGTCGCGCTCCTCCTCCGTCGGCACGATCAGCGGATCGCGCAGCTGGCCGATCACCCGCGAGGGGTCGTGCAGGTCCAGCAGCGAAACGCCGATGCTGTAGCGGCGCATCGGCCCGACCCCGTGGGTCAGCAGCAGCCAGCCGGCCGGCGTCTCGATGGGCGACCCGCAGTTGCCGATCTGGAAGAACTCCCAGGGGAACCTGGGCTCCTGCAGCCGCACCGCGTCGTTCCAGAAGCGCACACTGTGCGAGTGCATCAGGTACATGCTCTCGCCGTCAAGCCGCGAAACCATCAGGTACCAGCCGCCGACCCGCCGCGGAAACAGGGCCAGGCCCTTGTTGCGGGCGTAGATGCCCCGCAGGGTGGTCATGCCGATGTACTCGAAGGCCCGCGTCTCCATCAGCTGGGGCATGATCCGCATGCCGTCATAGGCCGTGTAGGTGCCGTAGTACCAGACCGAGCCGTCGTCCTCCGTGAATCGCACCAGCCGCATGTCCTCGATGCCGGCCTTCTCGCTGTCGGCAACCGGAAAGATCACCACTTCCGCCGGGTCCAGGCCCGGCTCCAGCCACAGCAGGTAGTTGGAGCGGGCCAGCCGCAGGAGCACGTCGGCCGCCCGGGCATGAGCCTCGGGGTCGGCGCCCGTCGGGCGGTCCTCGGCCACCACGCGCTGCAGATCCCGGTAGGTGAACTCCTCCGGCAGGCGGTCCAGAATGGCCTGGGCCTCGTCGCTGAAGCCGCCGGTCTCGATCAGCTTGAGGAAGAAGGTCGGCTTGTCATAGGGATGGTCCAGCAGCGGCTTGAGCCCGCGGGTGAATCCGCTGGGCGGGTCGAAACGGATGTCGCCCTCGGCGGAGATCACGCCGGTGCGGAAGACAATCGACGACACGTGGCCCTCGCCCGTGGCCCGCAGGCTCATGATGAAGCGCACCGCCCCCGAGGGCAGTCCGCCCTGGTCCGGCGCCGGCACCATCGAAGGATTGAACAGCGCCGCGGCCTCAATGGCGTACTCCATCGTGAAGTGGGCCCCGATGAGCAGCTGCCGCGCGGGGCTGACCGGCAGGCCGTCGAGGAAGCCCTCGATCTCGCCGAAGTTGTGCCGCCAGCTGGCCTCGATGTCCCGGTGGCGGTGGCCGAAGTCCCGCTTCAGGTCCGCCAGGGCCGCCTCGGCCTGCTCCTCCGACAGACTCATGATCCGGGCGATGATCGCCCGCGTCCGGCGGTCGTCGCCGGGCGTGAACAGCCGGGTGATCACCCGGCGCCGGTTGGGCACGAACGTTTCGCTCCAGCGCGTGACTGTGGGTGTCCTTCGCGGCATGAATCCGCACCTCGCCGCAACCGCGGTCCCCCGGCCCCCGGACCCCTTTGACCGTCCGGACGGCGCTCTCTATGATCGGCCGGTCCGCGTCGAAAAGGAGTCCGCATGCGATTCACGGAACTCACCGTCCGGGCCGCCCTGGCGGCCGTCGTCCCGGCGTTCCTGTGCGGGTCGGCGGCCGGGGCCCGGGAGCCCGCCGCCCCTGCCACAGCCTACGTCGGCGATTCGGCCTCCGTCCAGCAGCTTCTCGACCAGGTTCGGGCCGCCGGCGGCGGCACCGCCCGGCTGCCGGCCGGCCGTTTCCGGCTGGATCGGCCCCTCGAGGTGCCGCCGGGCGTCTGCCTGGCCGGCGCCTGGGAGGCTCCGCATCACGCCATGCTCGACTCCGGCACGGTCTTCGAGGTCTTTGCCGGCCACGGCGACGAGGACGGCCCCCCCCTGCTCCTGCTCAACCCCGCGTCCGCCGTCCGGGGGATCACCTTCTTCTACCCGCGTCAGCGCGTCCCCGATGCCGTCGCCTACCCCTGGACGATCCGCGGCCGGGGCATGCACAACAGCGTCCTGGACTGCACCTTCGTCAACCCCTGGCAGGCCCTGGACTTCGCCGCCGAGACCAACGAGCTCCACCACGTCCGCAACTGCTTCGGTTGCCCGCTGAAGACCGGGATCCGCGTCGACAAGTGCACCGACATCGGCCGGATCGAGAACGTGCATTTCAACCCGCACTACTGGATGCGCTGCGGCGCCGAGGGCGTCCCGACCTGGCCGCAGCTGCTGGAGTTCCTTTTCGGAAACCTCGTTGCGTTCGACTTCGCCCGGACCGACTGGGAGTACGTGCTGAACACCTTCTGCTACGGGGCCCGGATCGGCTACCGCTTCCGGATGTCCGCCGACGGGTCCTGCAACGGCAACTTCCTGGGTATCGGCGCGGACTGGTGCGCACGGGCGGCGCTGGTCGAGGAAAGCCAGCCCCCCGGGCTGCTGATCACCAACGGAGAGTTTGTCGGCGGAAAAGGCGCACCGGTCATGCTCGAGATCGCTCCGAGCCACACCGGTGTAGTGCAGCTGAGCAACTGCAGCTTCTGGGGACCCTGCGGCGTCGCCGCCCTGGTCGACGGCCGGGGCTACGCCAGCTTCCAGCAGTGCACCTTCCTGAACCAGATGGACCCGCCGGCCCACGCGATCCAGGCCCGCGGCGGGCGGATCTCGATTCAGAACTGCCGGTTCGGCATCGACGGACCGGACGTGCTGCTGACCGACAGGCTCGCCTCGGCGGTGATCCTGGGCAATCACTTCACCGGCGGCATCGAGGTGGCCAACCGCTGCGGGAGCCGGCTGGAGATGGGCTTCAACACCAGCGAACGACCCGTCGACCCGGCACCGACACCCCAGGGAAGCCGGCCGGCCGACTGACCCGGCCGATCGACCCGGGGGCTCCCGACCTGCCTCAGACAGGGGCCTGGACCGCGGGGCCGGCTTGTCTCAAAAGGACGTGCCCCGCCGGGAGGGTTGACTGCCGACGGGGCACTGGGAGGAGGATGGTGTCTTTCGCGCGCTGTCCGGGCGACCGCGCGATGGCATGTCACAGCTTGCCGGGCACGGGCCGCCCCGTTCAACCCCGCCGGGCGACCGACCTGTTCGGTCGATGGGCCGCACGCCATCGGCGCGCACCCCGCCCGTGAGGTTCCGGAGCCTCGAATCGATCAGGGGGACGACCGACCGCTCTGCCCCGCCTTACGAGCGGCTCAGCGCTTCCTGCAGGTTCGCCAGCGCGTCTTCCCTGGCCAGGAAAGGCCCGGCCACTTCCGGACGCACCGGGTTGACCGAGGGGCCCTGACTCCGGGAGAACACCTGCTCGGGCGAGCGCAGCGGAAACCGGCCGTAACTGTGATACCAGCCCGAGCAGCCCTCGGGTACGCCGGGCTCAGGCTCCTCGAAGTAGGCGATGCACTCGTACAGCTTGTCGGGAGAGATCGAAACCATGGTCATTCCTTGCTTCACGCGTACCGGCGGTACCAATTGAGACCCATGCAGCCGGCCGGAAGCCCGGGCACAACGCGCCCGTCTCGCCGGCGGCGTACTTCTGGACCCCTCTTGGCGCCGTGCGGCTCAGCCCGCGATCGCGAAATGCAGGCGAGAGGCTGAACGCTCGGCTTGGAATGGTGCAGGGCTCCATTGGTCAGACTCGATCCGGATCCTTGCCCGGCCGTACCGCTTGGCCGGCAAGGTCACGGACCAGGCGTTTTTTGGCACCGATCACCCCGCTGCCGCAGACGCTCGGCCATGCCGCGCGGAGGTCGCGATCGGAGGGGTGGCCGCAACGCCGTTTCAGCCACCCTCTGGCTGTATTGTAAATCATCCCTTGCGGTGCGGTCAAGTCGACCACCGCATCGATCAGAACATATCACCTGTGCATTAAGTGCTTTTCACCAAAACATTTAAAATCGATTAATCGCATTCCGGATACAGGCGGAAGACCGTCTCGTCTCATTAGGATTATTGATTATAAATTGATAGCTAGTTGAGGTCCAGTAATCCAGAAAGGTCATCTTTCGCCCACGGGGACCCGCTGGCCGGCAGACGCAGCCTGCCCTGTCCCCCGCTCGGACCCCATCGGCCGGAGACCAGACCCCATCCCGCGCAGGGCGGATTCCGTTGGCCGGAGGCCGGACCCGGCGCCGGAGGCCGGATCCCCAACGGTCGGAGGCGGCCCGCCATGCCGGTCAGCTCATGCGGTGCAGCTCGGCCAGCCGCCCGGGGCTCTCCGGCTGGCCGGTGCGGGCGGAGAGGTACAACGTCTGTATGACGGCCAGGGTCGGCAGGTGGTGCCTCAGCGTGGACAGGATCCGGGCGTTGCTCCGCAGGGCGCTGAGGAAATCCTCCACCTGCGGCAGCAGCAGCATGGCCGGGCGCTGGTAACGCGCGGTTTCGGTCTGCCCCGATCGGTCGCGGACCACGACGGTCTGCCCGTCGATGTGGACGCTTCGCGAGAGGGCGTGCAGATCGACGTGCCAGGCGGCCGGGCCGGTCGTCCAGCAACAGGTGATGGCCGCGATTCCGCCGCCGGGGAACTGCAGGACGCAGGTCGCGGCGTCCTCGGTGTCATAGGGAAACCGCGTGGACGGACGCGAAGCCCGCCCGGTGGCCGCGTAGACCGTGCCGGGCGTGCCCATGACCTGCACGATGGTGTCGATCAGGGCGTAGCCGTGGTCCAGGAGCACGCCTCCGCCGGCCCGCACCGAGTCGCCGCGCCAGTCGAGGTCCTCCTGCAGGCAGGTCATGCTCGAACCGGTCGCCAGGAAGACGCGGTTGCCCGGCTGGAGATCCAGGGCGTCCGGCTGCAGGGCCGGCTCGATGCCCCAGGCCCGGGAGACCACGATCGGGCATTCGACCTGCTCAAATCGCTCGAGGATCTCGGCCGCCTCCTCCAGCGTCCGGGCCGGGGGGGTCAGCATCCACACCGGTAGCCGCCGCTCGGCCGCCAGGGCGAGGTATTTGCCGCGCTGAAACGGCGGCACGGCCACGAACAGAGCATCCAGCTGGGTCGAGACGATCAGCGAACGGTAGTCGTCGAAGGCCGCCACGCCGGGGTGGCGGTCGATGAACTGCTCGAGGGGCCTGGTGGTGGTGTGGGCGACCGCCGCCAGCTCGCACCAGTTGCTGCGCAGCAGGGCTTCGGCCAGCAGCAGCCCTCCCCGCCCCATGCCCATCAAGCCGACCCGCATCGTGGCCATGACTCCGGCAGTGCCCTCCCTTTTTGGAGCCCTGCCAGTGTAGTCGCGGTTGGAGGGGAAGTCATGCCGGGGTCGCGGCGCCGGCGTGCCGGCCGGGATCACTCGAAGTCCACGGCGAAGAGAGCGACCCGGTCGAGGCGGAAGGGCAGCATGATCGGCGTGCCCGGCTCCACACCAGGACACTTCGACACCCATACACCATCCCGTTCGGCGAGGCCTGAACCGCAAACCCGCCTGGCGTCCCATGCAAACCCGGGACGGCTGCCCGTCTCTCAGTCCATCGCCGAAGGAGGGTCCACGCCCCGGCGGGACGGATCGCCGTCGCCCCCCAACGCAGACTCTATGGGTGTCCTTTATTAGCCTGCTTTATTAGCCCTTCTTTATTAGCCCTTTGATCCCTGTCTGCCTGGCGCTCTTGGCGCCTTGGCGGTTGTTCTTTCTGGCTTGTGAAACGGGTTGATTGAACCGCCAAGACGCCAAGAAGGGAAGACTGCAGGAAGGGAAGACTACAGGACACCGGGAAGACTACAGGACGGGAAGACTACAGGGAAGACTACAGGACCCCATAGACCATCCCACCAGGCAGGTCTGGCCGGCAACCCGCCCGTGTTCCAAGGTACCCCCGAGACGGATGCCTGTCTCTCAGTCCGTCGCTGCGGGAGGATCCGCGCCC